>NZ_JBWPWW010000011.1:0-91848 GCF_056590795.1 Prevotella sp. C0026C3
AGGTGGGTCTCATTATTTTAACCTTACTGGGTCTAAAATACTTGCCAGCGTGGGTCAAATTAGTGTGGCTTTTCCACCTTTTGCTTGTTCTGAAAAGAAAAATTTTTTTTAGGCATTTCTAAATTTTGAGTGAAATGCCCTATTGAACTATCAAATTAAAACGGAGTTAAACTTCACCGACTTTTCGCCGACCAAACTACCCCCGACAACGCAAAAGGGGTTGATAACCAACCCCTTTGCTTTTTTTCAGTCGGGATTACTGGACTCGAACCAGCGACCTCGCGCCCCCCAGACGTGTGCGCTACCAACTGCGCTAAATCCCGAACTCTTATTTGTGACTGCAAAGGTATGAATTAGTATAGACATCTGCAAATTTACACGCCACTTTTTCTATGCTTTTTTGATTTCAGCCACCGACTTCCACTATGCCAACACGAAAAAGCAGCAGTTTATTTTGTGTTTCATGGTTTTTCGTTTACCTTTGTATTTACATTATATATAAATAGGTAGATGAAGAATAATATATTTTTATGGCTATGTTCAGGACTTCTTTTATTGGCCTCTTGTACTAAGGACGACGTCGTGACAACCCCTAAAACCGGCGAGCCGACAACCACCAAACAAGACGACGACAAAGCAACCATCACAGATACTTATACATATCAACTGCCCATTATCTTCCACGTGTTTTATCAAGACGCTACCAACATGACGCAACATGTGAAGGCCGAGCGATTGAAGACAATGGTGGGCTATCTCAATGAATTATATAAGGGCGGTGTTTACGGTTCGAGTAGTGCCGTCAACGTAAATTTCCAACTGGCTCAGAAAGACGAGAAAGGCAACTTACTCAGTACCCCCGGTGTGGAATATATCCAATGGACAGGCGAGTATCCCATCGACTTCCAGAAGTTTATGTCGGCTAAAAGTAACGTACAATATCTGTGGGAACCGAACGATTACATCAATATCATGGTCTATCCATTCAAGACCGACGACGGCGAACAAAAGAGCGGAACACTCGGTATCAGCCATCTGCCCCTCATGCCAAAGGCTCTGACCGACTCGCTGGAGGGCTTGAGTCGCGTGGACTATACGTCGTTGAGCAAGAAAAATCTTAGTTATCCCTTCTGTACATCTATCAATAGCGATTATATCTACGACGAATCCACGCGCTATACGGCTGCCGACAAGGGCGCCAAAGGGTATCAATTTTCATCGGTAGACGTCAATGTGACGCTAGCACACGAACTAGGTCACTACTTGGGACTACACCATGTGTTCACCGAAAACGACACAGCGACATTAGATAGTTGCGCCGATACCGACTATTGCAAAGACACTCCAAGCTACAACCGAGTGGAATACGAGAAACAATTGAAGGACTATTTAGCCACACTCAATGGCCAACAGTTCGACCTTTATAAGATGTTGGAACGCCAACCGTGTACAGGTGCACCGTTCCGAGCATCTAATTTCATGGACTACGATTTGAATCTAGGCTTTCAATTCACCGACAATCAGGTGAAACGCATGCGCACCGTGCTCTACTACGGATTACTGATTCCCGGCCCCAAAAAGCCATTAAACAAGGTTCGGGGCATCATTGCACCCCCTGAGGGCGTCGTCAATCTGCCTATGAAACTTCGTAAATAATCCGAAAGAATCATATCCTAACACATGATATACGACATTATCGCTCCGCAACAATTGCAGGCCAACATCACGCCTCCGGCTTCTAAGAGCATCAGCAACCGCGCGCTGATTATCCATGCATTGTCAGGAGGCAACATATTACCGGATAATTTATCCGACTGTGACGACACCGATGTCATCTTACGCATTATCGATGATCTGCCGGAAACCGTGGATATCAAGGCCGCTGGAACAGCTATGCGCTTCATGACGGCCTATCTAAGCGTCATGGAGGGTGAGCATTCCATTACCGGAACAGAACGCATGAAGCACCGTCCCATCAGTGTACTGGTCGACGCACTGCGCTATCTAGGTGCCGACATCACTTATGAAGGTGAAGAAGGATTCCCACCACTCCGCATCAAGGGCCATACCTTAGAAGGCGGACAGCTCGAAATACCGGGCGATATCAGTTCGCAATACATTTCGGCACTACTCATGATAGGACCGGTATTGGCTCGTGGACTTGAATTACGCATGACCGGCGAGATTGTATCGCGCCCTTATATCGACCTGACATTGTGCACAATGCGCGAGTTTGGAGCCGAAGCCGACTGGTCGGACGTGGACACTGTCACCGTCAAACCACATCCCTATACACAAAAGCCTTACCGTATTGAGAGCGATTGGAGCGCTGCCTCGTATTGGTATGAGATGATGGCACTCACGAAAGACACCGAGGCGGTCGTCAACTTAACTGGTCTGATGGATGCAAGCAAGCAAGGTGATTCTGTGGTAAAATACATATTCTCGCTCATGGGCGTGAAAACTACTTTTGAATCGACCCAACAAGGCGAATTGACAACAGTCAAATTATCACATCATCGCTGCATGTTGCCCCGACTTGATTACGATTTTACAGGATCTCCAGACCTTGCCCAAACGGTCGTTGTGACCTGTGTGCTCATGGGAATCCACTTCCATTTCACGGGATTAGCAAGTCTGAAGATTAAGGAGACCGACCGCATTGAAGCCCTCAAACAAGAACTTCGCAAGTTGGGCTACGCCATTCAATCGCATAACGACAGCGAATTGTCGTGGGAAGGTGAACGATGTGAACCAACATTCGAACCGATAGACACCTACGAAGACCACCGTATGGCCTTGGCATTTGCCCCTGCCGCCCTCGTTTTAGAGCATATCGAGATTCGCAACCCGGAGGTTGTCAGCAAGTCGTACCCGCATTATTGGGACGATTTACAAGTTGCCGGATTCCGCATTATCAAACAAGATTAACGATTATGATATATCTCATACTCATTCTTATAGCCCTAGGAGTGTTCACAGCACTGCTGGGAATCATCTCTTCCCATCGTGGTGGAGGCGACGACATCGTACATCCGGCCACGGCAAGTTGTGCCACTTGCACTGGCGATAATGATATGTGCGAACAAGATTGCATGCTCGAAGCTGCAATGAAAGATATAGAATACTTCGACGATGAGGAACTCGATGCCTATCACGACCGTCCTTCCAACCAGTATTCTGACACAGAAGCCGATGAGTTTTCGGAGATTATGTACACCATGAAACCCGAAGAAGTGAAGGCATGGAACCGTAGTCTCATCCTCAGAGGCATCAATATGCCCGACCAAATCAAGGATGAATTCATAGCATTAGCCGAATAATGGATATTCTCAGTTATAGTTTCTTCCAGAATGCACTACTCGGTAGTCTGCTGGCGAGCATTCTTTGCGGATTCGTAGGAACGTATATCGTGACACGCCGGCTGGTATTTATCAGTGGGGGAATTACCCATGCGTCGTTTGGCGGAGTCGGACTGGGCGTGTATTTAGGTATCAACCCGATACTCTCGGCCATGATTTTCTCGGTTTTAAGTGCCTGTGGTGTACAATGGATGTCGCACCAAGGCGATACTAGAGAGGATTCAGCCATAGCCGTCTTTTGGACCTTTGGCATGAGTGTGGGTATCATCTGCAGCTTCCTAACGCCCGGTTTCATGCCCGACTTATCTTCTTTCCTCTTCGGAAGTATCCTCACCATCGACACGCCCGACCTGTGGTTACTCGGCTTGCTCACCCTTTTGACCATCGCAATATTTACCATTTTCTACCGACAGATACTCACTGTTTCGTTCGATTCTTATTTTGCGCGGTCGCAAAAGCTACCTGTCGATTTCATCGAATACATGATGATGATACTCATTGCCATGACCATCGTCGCCACATTGCGCATGGTCGGTATCGTATTGGCGATTAGTTTGCTCACCATTCCGCAAATGACTGCCAATCTATTCACCTTCAATTTCAAGCGCATCGTGGCTCTCAGCATCCTCTTCGGATGGATAGATTGCTTGTTGGGACTGACACTTTCCTATAGTCTCAACGTACCATCGGGCGCTTCCATCATCTTTATGAGCATCATCATTCTTGTCATCATGAAAGTATTTGTAACACTTCGGTCGAAGTGGATTGTCCAACAAGCCCTCTCACAAAGCTGAAAACAAGTTGCCGACATATCGCCCTTACCCTGCCTATGATGGCATTTATGATCTTGGCAGGTTGCTCCACGCAGCATAATACTGCCAAGTCGAGATGGTGGCATGCTTTCAATACACGCTACAATGTGTATTACAACGGTAGCCAAGCCTACATAGACGGCTCTTTGGAAAAAGAGAATGGCAACGTAGACAACTTCACCGAGCTCATTCCTCTCTATCCTGTTAGCAACAAGAATAGTCGCGAACTGGGCAAAATGAACTTCGACAGAGCCATCGAAAAGAGCAAGAAAGCCATCCATCTGCATAGCATCAAGCGCCGACCGGAGTGGAATCCGGGGCGTCATAAGACTGCTAAAGATATTGAATGGTTGAGGCGTCGCGAATACAATCCGTTTCTTTGGAAGGCTTGGATGCTCATGGGGCGTGCCCAATTCCATGAAGGTGCGTTCGACGATGCAGCTTCCACATTCGCTTATATGAGTCGCCTCTATCGCTCGCAACCCGCCATTTACGGAAAAGCACGGGCTTGGTTGGCCAAGGCCTACATTGAAGAAGGGTGGCTATACGATGCTGAAGACGTCATTCGCAACATACAACGCGACTCTATTCATTGGACAGCCCAAAAGGAATGGGACTATACCTACACCGATTACTACATCCATACGGGGGAATACGACAAGGCTATTCCCTACTTACAACGGGTGATTCGCCATGAGATGCGGCGCAAGCAACGGGCTAGAGAGTGGTATCTGCTAGGTCAACTATTGGAACTTCAGGGCAATAAAGCGGAGGCCTTAAAGGCTTATCAGCACGTAATCCGACTAAATCCGCCATACAATTTGGAGTTCAATGCACGCATATCAATGACGAAGGTAATGCCCGAAGGCCCGTCGGACAAAATGATTTCGTACCTCAAGCACATGGCCTCATCGCCCAACAATGCCGAATATCTCGACCAAATATACTATGCCATCGGCAACATTTACCTTACACGGCGCGACACCTTGCACGCTATTGACGCCTACGAACAAGGCAACGAAAAGGCTAAACGCAGCGGAATAGAGAAAGGAGTGCTCCTTTTGAGATTAGGAGACTTGTATTGGAACCGCGAGAAATTTGCTGATGCCCAGCGTTGTTACAACGAGGCTTTGGGCTTACTCGACCAAGATCGCAAGGATTATAAGCAACTATCAGAACGCACCAAGGTCCTAGACGAGTTGGTACCCCATACCAATGCCGTAGAATTACAGGATTCCTTGCAACGTTTGGCACTCATGTCCGATACCGATCGAAACAAGATTATCGACCAAATCATCAGCGATTTGAAGAAGAAAGAGCGTAAAGAACGTGACATGCAGGCTGAAATGGCCAGACAACAAAGTGGTGGTCAAACCGAATCGGGCCCAATCTCAACACCCCAAACACGACCTACAACTCCACAAAACAGCAAATGGTATTTCTACAATCCGATGGCTGTGGCACAGGGAAAAGAGACTTTCCAACGCCTATGGGGCAAGCGCGACAACGTAGACAACTGGCAACGCATCAACAAAACTGTTGTGCATGCCGACGGAAACACCAATACTTTGCCTGCTGATTCTACACTCCAAAGGCAGGAATACCACACTCAAACACACCAAAATGCCGACAGTGCAGCTGCCGATCCGCACACTCGTGCTTATTATCTCGCCCAAATTCCATTATCCGCAGAGCAGTTAGCAGCTAGCAATAAGCTGTTGGCCGACGGTCTTTTCGGCTCCGGTGTCATCTTTAAAGATAAGATGGACCACCTATCTCTAAGCGAACGCACCCTCATCAGGCTCATTACGCATTTTCCAAAGTTTGAGAAAATGGACGAAGCCTACTATCATCTCTTCTTACTTTATTCTCGATTAGGACGTAAAGACCGCGCCCAAACCTACTTGGAGCTGTTGAAACACAACCATTCCAAAAGTGAATGGACGCGCCTCATAGCCGATCCAAACTTCGAAGAGAATGCTCGACAAGGCGAACAATTGGAAGATTCGCTCTATACAGCCACTTATAACGCCTTCCGTAACAACCGTTACAACGAAGTCAGCAACAATGTTTCCATCTCCGACAGGCGTTTCCCCGCTGGAGCCAATCGCGACAAATTCCTCTTCATCGGAGCACTTAACAAACTCAACAACGGCCATCTCGACGAGTGCCTACGCGACCTGAATATGCTCGTAGAGAAATATCCGGAGAGTCAGCTCAGCACCATGGCCGGCATGATTATCAACGGTGTGAAGGCAGGCAGGCAGGTTAGAAGCAGCCATTTCGACATGAGTGACATGTGGAATCGCCGCAGCGTGGTGCTCAACGAAAGCGACACAACACAGATACAAGGCTTCTCGACCGAGCGAAATATCCCATTCGCCTTCATGATGGTGTATCATCCTGACTCCATAAAGGAGAATCAATTACTCTTTGAACTGGCAAAATACAACTTCACCAACTATCTGGTACGCAACTTTGACATCAAGATTGAAGATGCCGACGGCCTTCGTCGTATGATGGTAACAGGCTTCCGAAACTTCGATGAAGCTTTACAATATGCTCGACAACTGCGCCAACAAGAGCATATCAACGCACTAAAAGGCAACGCACATCCTGTTATCATCAGCGACATCAATCTTCCCTTACTCGGTACACAGTTCAGTTATGCCGACTACGAAGCCTTCTATGCGAAACATTTCGCCCGGCTCAAAGTGTCGCTCTATCAACTCTTGACCGAGCCGATAGAGATAACAACAGACAAACAGCAGCCAGCCGCACCAAAAACAGAGGAAGAAATAGACCGCATACTCGACCAAAGCGACGACATCAACAATGGTATTTTCATCCCGTTAGAAGATGAGAAACCTAAAACACAAGTTCTCAATACGGGCACAACGATTCCGCTTGAACCTGTTAAACCAACACAGCAGCCATCCAAGGGAGGCATCACCATCCCGATAGGTCAACCCGTAAAGCAACCAACGGTCGACAAAAACGCGCTACCAATAGTGAAACCCAAACCACTCCCCCAGCCTGCCAAACCTCGAAAAGAGAATACTGGCATCTACTTCGACAATGGTTTGCCGAAGACAGAGAGTAAGAAAAAGGGTACACAAGAGAACGAAAAAGATAAGAAAAAGTCCAAGCCGCTAGACTTGGAAGACGAATATTACGACTTAGATGGATTCTAGAATATGAGCAATGGATTGTTACTTTGGGTGGACGACGAGATAGAATTGCTACGCGCCCACATTCTCTTCCTCACCAAGAAAGGCTACGAAGTAGAGACCACCAACAACGGCAGCGACGCCATAGACATGGTTTCGCAACGCACTTACGACCTTATCTTACTCGATGAGATGATGCCCGGTCTCTCCGGATTGGAGACTTTGCAGCGCATCAAGGAGATTTCGCCGGCCACACCGGTTGTTATGGTGACGCGAAGTGAAGAAGAGAATATCATGGAACAGGCTATCGGGAAAAAGATAGCCGACTATCTCATCAAGCCGGTGAATCCCAATCAGATACTCCTATCACTCAAAAAGAACATCCATAGTCGCGAGATTGTAAGCGAAGTAACACAGACCGGCTACCAACAAAACTTCCAACAGATTTCCATGCAAATGCAAGACTGTCGTACACACGATGATTGGACAACACTTTATCGCCGACTGGTGCACTGGGAATTGGAACTGAGCCACGCCGACAGTGCCATGACCGACATGCTACGTATACAGAAAGACGAGGCCAATCAGGGCTATGCCAAATACGTCAAACAGCATTATATGGACTGGATGGAGCAATTAGCACAGGCTCGCAAGACGGGACAACAGGCCACAGACAGACCTCTGATGAGCCCCGACATTTTCAAACACAGTGTATTTCCACCGCTCGACCAAGGCGAAAAAGTGTATCTCGTGGTCATAGACAACTTTCGTTACGACCAATGGCGTACTATCATGTCCGATCTCAGCGACCAGTTTGAAATCAGCGAAGACCTCTATCAATCCATCCTACCCACTGCTACTCAATACGCACGTAACGCTATTTTCAGTGGATTGATGCCTGCCGAAATAGCTCAAATGTACCCGGAACTGTGGGTAGATGAGGAAGAAGACGAGGGAAAAAACCTGAAAGAAGACGAGTTGATAGCCACACAAATAGCGCGTTTTCGCCGTCGTGACACGTTCAGCTACCATAAAATCAATGACTCAGACGGTGCAAAAGACTTCATGAGTCATCTCAACGAACTAGAAAACTACGATCTAAACGTAGTTGTTGTGAACTTTATCGACATGCTATCCCATGCTCGTACCGAGTCGCGTATGGTACGCGAACTTGCCAAAGACGAAAGTGCCTACCGCTCCATCACACGAAGTTGGTTCAGACACTCGGTGCTGGCTGACCTCTTCAAGCACCTTGCCGGGCAGTCATGTCGCGTCATCGTTACCACCGATCACGGTAGTATACGTGCCCAAAAGCCAGTAAAAATCATCGGCGACCGTAACACCAACACCAATCTGCGGTATAAGTTGGGACGCAATCTAGCCTACGACGACCGACAACTGTTCGTCATTAAGGAGCCACGCAAGGCTCTATTGCCTTCACCCAACATCAGTACGAGTTACGTATTTGCTACAGGCGACAACTTCTTTGCCTATCCCAACAACTACAACTATTACGTGTCGTACTACAAAGACACGTTCCAACATGGCGGCATCTCTATGGAAGAGATGCTCATACCGTTGGTAACACTCACTCCACGCAAACGTTAATTCCTTGATACATGCAAGAACAACTATTATTATACTTGACACGTGGTATCGCCTTCATACTTGGTATAATTGCTGTTACCGTGATGATAAAGCGATTCATCAACAATTGGCGCTCTGTACGTCCATTGGCTTTAGGGCGCAATATCAACACGCCTGTCACATGTTACTACCCGGACAACTTGACAAAATTTCTATATCGTGTATTCTTTGACCCTCAAGATATCAATTTTACTTCTTATTATACAGCCATAGGACTGGTAACTCTCTCCCCCACCGAGTTTTTTAGTATCATGATAACTGTTAGCTTCATGCTGCTAGTCATGATATATAAATTAGGGAAACTAATTGTACACTATCGCCGGTTAAGCTCTAAGATACCCGCAGTGGAATTATCTGCCGAGGGTATCAGACTCATTACCACCCTAAACGATGCTGCTGTATGCTATATGGAAGATAGTTGGAGCAATGTAAAGCGGGTATTCCTATATCGCCATTACGCCAAGATTATAACCAAGAAGCGTACATATTATGCTTTTCATGATACCCACGACCTTGATGTCAGAGACAAGATAGCCATGCACTTCAAACGCAATAGAGATGAACTCGTGTTTGAAAAGTCCGTTCAGCCATCTTCACCCAATCTATTATTGACCGTGCTATGCTTTGTTATTGGACCCATTCTCAGTATTCCACTCTATATTATCTACAATAGAGAAGATACGAAAAGTGCGCGAATATATCTTATCGCGAGTTTAATTCTCCCAATAATTGTTAGCATATTTTACTGTATCAGTACTTCTTAGCAATGAAACAACAAATTAAAATCACAGAATATGAAAATTAAAATCGACTCATTAGACAACATCCACGAGGCTGCCAAACAATTTATCGAGCACATGGGCGAAGGTAAAGTATTCGCTTTCTACGGTAAGATGGGTGCCGGAAAAACCACATTCATCAAAGCTATATGCGAAGAGATGGGCGTGGAAGACGTCATTACATCACCCACTTTCGCCATTGTCAACGAATATCGGTCGAACACAACCGAAGAAATTATCTACCATTTCGACTTCTATCGCATCAAGAAACTGGAAGAAGTCTACGACATGGGATATGAAGATTACTTCTATAGTGGAGCCCTCTGTTTCTTGGAATGGCCCGAACTCATCGAGGAAATACTTCCCGGCGATGCCACGAAGGTGACTATCACGACCGAAGAAGACGGTTCTAGGAGCGTGGAGTTTTAACCTCTCCCCCGTCCCCTCTCCCAAGGGGAGGGGGAGATAAAGTATCTCTTCGCAAGACAACTATTGGGAAAGATGAATACATTCTGCAACTAAATAACATGCCGACAAGTACTCCACCGTAAGCAACAATACCTTAACTTCTAACCCATAGATTCCCCACTCCTCACTCATAACCCCTCACTCATAACTCATCATTCCTCACTTATCACTCCCAAATCGTCTACCTGTCAACTTATCTACTACCAGACTGCATCGTTCCGGCAACATTGCTGCCTCAACTTTGCAGCATCGCTGAACAGGCTTAACAGTAATGCTGCCACAACCTTGCAGCCAATTAAGTTTGTAAGTTTTTGATTTTAGGAGTTCTTGAGTCATAAGACAAAACCGCAGACTATATAGGGCGAGCTCTATTCTCTCCTCATATCAACACTTCCTCTTATTTTCCCCAAAACGTGCCGACGAAATTGACGGAACCATATTTATCGGTAATAACATAGGCAAACGGATGGTCACAATAGAACTTTACTTGATCCGGCCGAGGATTTTCTACCGTGGCACTCAACACAGCTATCTCGGCAGTTGTGACAGATTGTGCTTCCGTCTTCTTCTCTGCCACAATTAACTTCGACTTTTGTTTCACCTCCTTTATATAGAGTGGTACCTGACCTTCAGTCATCTTAGAGAAGTCAGCTGCCACTCCAAAAGCAATTCCAAGCCCCATTGACACCAGATAATCATTGAGTGTATAAGACGTCTCCAATGCCATGCGCGGCAAAGCCAACTCAACCTGTGCCATTTTGTGCATATTCTTCTGTAACAATCCCCATGACTTTGTATCCAATTGACGAACGACTTTTGCCAACACTACACCTTCTTTGGGCAGTAATACATACATGTGATAACCGGCCGTATAGGGTATTTGCAAGATTCGGAAGTCACCAGCATCGTAGTATAATAACTGACGCAGCGTATTATGCATCATCTGTACCTCAGCAATCTTCTGTTCGCCATCAAAGAAAGGGGCATCGGGTTCTGTATCAGCAGCATCGAATGGATACTTCCAAAAACCGTGGAAACGAACCTCGGAAGTCAATGTGATATTCTGCTTTTCAACACTTCGCATGCTCGCAAAATAATACTTTGTTGCATTTTCTTTAAATGCGGGCGATAGAACGAGACCATCCGGCACGTCTATCGTATTGGCAACCTCTGCAAACGACCACTTTGGTTCCTGTTTGCCATGTCCCCTATAAGCTTGACTCAACATCATTTCATGCTGCAAGACACGCATCTGTAGTGAGTTGTCAAAGCCCAATACCCGCTCAAATGCCTTACGCGTATCTCCGACCGCACCATCATTGATGATACTAAGGGCATAGGTGAGCCCCTGCGGAGAAAGGAAAACAGACTTCTTCGATGTCTTATTAAACAGTTGTTTGAAGAGTTGAAAGGCCATTCGATTGTTCGTTTGCTGCACCAACGCACTGTCTTTAGCCGACGGTGCACGCGAGTCAAGAAAGTCTTGAGCAACCTTGTCAAGTCGCATATTTAGCACAGTGACACTGTCTTTATCTACCTTTTGAGTACTCATCTTTGGCTTGCAACCAATTGTCAATAGGCAACTAAGGCTCGCAAACCCAAACATAGACATGATAAACTTCATTCTTTTCATACAAAATACTGTTTTGATTACATCGCAAATATACGAAAAAGCCCAGCAAACCATAGGTTTACCGGGCATAATATCTGTTAATACGATTTACTTAACTAGAATGACAAGATACTTACTTGTACTCCAGAAGAGATTAGGATTCGTGATACGTAACACGTATTGCTTATTAGCATCCGTGGTCAAAGTGTAACTGCTAGACGGATGAGTGGTCATAACCTTAGCCGACTTGCTATACAGTTTGATGGTGTTGTCTACACGAATATCAATCTTAGTGAAGTAACTCTTGTTGAAATTGGCCTGTAATACCTTACCATCATCGAGAATACGCTGCTCTTTCAACTCTTTCTTCGTACCGAAAACATACCAAGCCGTGTTGAGTTGCTTGTCTTGTGCGCTGATGGTCTGGCTCTTAGAATTACTCTCAGAAGCCAAGTTGTTCACATTCGTATTAAGGTTATTGATGGTCTCATCAAGCTCTGAGATGTGAATATCCTTTGCATCGAGTTCGGCTCTAAGCTGTTGCAACTGTTGATCTTTCTCATCCAACTGCTTCACCAAATTCTCTATTGTACTCTGCATCTGCGTACCCTGCATACTACTTTGACTCACCTGATTACGCAATTTAGCAATGAGTTCGCGGTTACGCTTCATAGTCTGAGAGATAAACTGGATGTTCTCACGAATCTGTTGAGATTTGTTAGCACCCTCACCATCCTTGACAATGCTGACTCTATTTTCTGCCTCATTGATTTCGCGGAATCCTTCCTGAATCTCATTCAGCGTTGCCATCATATCATTCACCTCATCATCTTTCTGAGCAATGATTCTCTGAAGTGAATCGGTTTGTGCCATATCGGCGAGACCCGACTGCGGTTTACCCTGTTTGCACCCCGTCAGCGTCAACATAAATGCGCCTGCTACTAACAACAAAAACTGTTTCATATTATTTATTCCTTTGTTTTTTTATTTGCTTTTGCATCTGCTCCAGCCAATACTATCACGATTTCACCTCGTGGTTCTGTAACTGTGAAATGCTCTATTACCTCTTTTAAAGAGCCACGTACGTGCTCTTCGTGTACTTTGGATATTTCTCGTGCCACACTCACCTGTCGCTCTTCACCGAAGAACTCTGCGAATTGCTGTAACGTCTTGAGCAATCGATAGGGCGATTCATAGAACACCATCGTACGCGTCTCGGCCTGTAATGAGAGTAAACGTGTCTGCCTACCTTTCTTCTGCGGTAGAAATCCTTCAAAACAGAAGCGGTCGCAAGGCAATCCCGATGACACGATAGCCGGTATACAAGCCGTTGGCCCGGGAAGCGTTTGTACCTCTATGCCGGCATTAGCAGCCTCGCGAGCCAAATAAAATCCGGGGTCGCTGATGCCCGGTGTGCCCGCATCGCTAATGAGAGCCACGTTTTGCCCAGCCTTGAGTCGCTCTACAATTCCATCGGCTGTGCCATGCTCGTTGAACTTATGATGTGACATGAGTCGATTCTTGATGTCGAAATGCTTCAACAAAATGCCCGACGTACGCGTGTCTTCGGCAAGAATGAGATCGACCTCTTTCAAGATTCTGATCGCACGCATTGTCATATCTTCCAAGTTTCCTACAGGCGTAGGCACAATGTACAATATACCCATACTGGTCACAAATGTAGTTAAATAATCTATTACCGCAAAAAAAGCCACTGTTTCTTTGCAATTTTTAAAACGTCTTCGTAATTTTGCGTCTATATGACAAACAATATGATAGTGGAATCACACCGTCCCGGACGCATAGAAGTGGTGTGCGGTTCCATGTTCTCAGGTAAAACAGAGGAACTCATCCGTCGCATGAGACGAGCTAACTTTGCCCATCAAAGAGTAGAAATATTCAAACCTGCGATGGACACGAGATATTCTGAAGAGGACGTAGTGAGCCATGATAAAAACGTAATCAAGTCTACTCCCATCGAATCTTCGGGTTCGATACTGCTATTGGCAGAGGATATTGACGTGGTAGGTATCGACGAAGCGCAATTCTTGGACGATGGTTTGGTCAATGTTTGCAACCAATTGGCTAATCGAGGAGTGCGAGTTATCGTAGCCGGACTGGACATGGATTATCAAGGAATACCTTTCGGACCGATTCCAGCTCTATGTGCCATTGCCGATGAAGTGACCAAAGTGCACGCCATCTGTGTAAAGTGTGGAGCCTTGGCTTACGTCAGTCATAGACTGGTGAAGAGCGATAAGCGCGTCATGCTGGGCGAGCAAGAGAAGTACGAACCGCTATGTCGTGACTGCTATCAGAAAGCTTTGGAAGAAGAAGTATCAATATAAACTGAATGAGAAAGGAGATAACATTCGACAAATTCATCCGGTGGACAGGCACAGGACTGCTCATCATCGGTGTGCTCTACATGGTTAACTACCTCAGTAGTGTACTACTGCCATTCTTTATTGCATGGCTTTTCGCCTATTTATTATATCCACTGGTTAAGTTTTTCCAGTATAAATTGCACGTCAAAGTACGTGCATTAGCCATTCTACTGACCATGCTTGTGGTGCTGTTGGTTATCGGTCTCTTAGTCTATATGATTATTCCGCCCATGATTGAACAGTTTAATAAACTGGGAGATTTTATCAGTCTTTGGGCACATAAGACGGCACACACCAACAATCTCACCAATTATATATCGCATTGGGTGCAGGAAAATCAAGAAGCGATAGAGACATTTTTCAAGAGTAGCGACTTCACGGAAACTCTAAAGACGGCTATGCCCAAGGTTTTCTCGCTTGTAGGACAAACAGCTAGCATCTTGATTAGCATCATAGCCTCGCTCATCGCCCTGCTCTACATGTTCTTCATCCTCATGGATTACGAATATCTGACGACCAACTGGATTCGTATATTTCCGGAGAAGAATCGTCCTTTCTGGCAATCATTGAGCGAAGACGTAGCTCGTGAACTCAACAATTATATCCGTGGCCAAGGCATGGTAGCTCTCTGTATGGGCATTATGTTCTGCATAGGATTCACCATTTTAGACTTCCCCATGGCCATCGGTCTAGGTATTCTTATAGGAATCCTCGACCTAGTACCCTATTTACATACCTTCGCACTCATCCCTACTGCCTTTTTAGCCATGCTGAAAGCAGCTGATACCGGACAGAATTTTTGGGTCATCTTCGGCCTTGCCATAGGATTATTCTGCCTCGTTCAAGTGATCACCGATATGATAGTAACACCCAAAATTATGGGTAAGGCAATGGGACTCAATCCTGCTATCCTGCTTCTCTCCCTCTCTATTTGGGGTGCTATCCTCGGTTTTATCGGATTAATTATAGCCCTACCTCTCACTACCCTACTTATAGCCTACTGGCAACGATACGTAACAAAGGAAGAAGGAAGACTTGAAGACGCAGGTATATCGTTAAAAGATGTAAAAGAGAATAAATAGTTTAACTTCTATTTTCTCTTCTCAACAAAATTAACTACCTTTGCACACGCTTTTAAGGACTATCAAGTCTTGATCCGCTAGCTCAGCTGGTAGAGCACAACACTTTTAATGTTGGGGTCATGGGTTCGAGCCCCATGCGGATCACAAAGCACGAAAAAGGGGATTCTTCACGAATCCCCTTTTTACGTTTGATACATAGACACTTGTGTTTCAAATTCGTTAGTTTATAGGATTATCATACATCTCACAAACTTTGATGTGCCTTTCCTGACTTTGATGGATATAAAAATAATAACTTTATCATATCCGACAACCCTTAAAAGTGCGTTTCCTTTCAGTAATTATCTAACCATACTTTCATCATATCCTCGTACTTTCTCAATCTCTGGCATCTCTTGAGCAGCATCAAAATCAGCTTTGTGCCGACTATAATAGTCCTCATCCGGTGTACAAGTAACTATATAATAATCCACATTTCCTCTATCAACATCTTTCTCTAGACCAATGAGCGAACCATCCTCGCATAACATCATGGGCAAACCTTCTGATAAAAGGCGTACTTCGACCACTCTATTCATATTCCAATGCAAAGAACCCACTTTATCAAACCCACTTTGATCCGGCGCGAAAAACACTTTCTTGTATGTACAAACCAAACACCACCAACGACTGCTGGCAGAAAGAATAACAGCCTTACCATAATGTTTGTCATCATAGACATATTCTACTTTATCAAAAACAAAAGGTAAAGAGGCAAATCGATTGAAATCTCTCCAATACTCTTCCTCGGTGATACGTTCATATAAGTAGTCTTGCCGAATCATGTTTTTTATCATCCCAGCAGCATCAGCATGTTGTACAATATAAGCATACGAAAATTCCGTTTTGAAAGCATGCTCTATGACGTTTCCTTTTTGGTATATATAAGTCTTGAAATCATAATCTTTGAAACGCAAGAATGATTTTATTCCAAACAAATGATATTTGTTTATCAACTCACGAATAACCGTCAATGTGCCCCCTATCACTTCCTCGCCATCATTTATTGGTACCATAACCGTGACAGAAAGAGAATGGGAATGTTGTAAACATAAAGCCTGTGCATCAAACTTGTAATGTATCTTTAGCTCATCCCATCCTTTTACAAGACAGTCATAAATTTCTTCAAAATCGTTTTTCCAATGCTTTCGCTTCAAAGGCTGCATGACAGAGAAAACCACCTGATTCCGTTTTCTCCCTTTACCTATCAGTTCAAACGAACAGTTTATAGAATCAATCGTATATTCTTTTCTTGTTTCGTTATGGCCTATCCGCTCACCGGCCAAGTTTTCTATCAACCTTACGAATTTAAATTTCGGTGCATACTCCATCCAGAGAATCAGTCCACCAACAAACAAAGCGACGATACCCGGACCTATACCACCAATAGATATAAAGTAAAAGCAGACACTCACCTTTAATATAAATGAGATGATATAGAACAGTCGGCGAAATACTGAAGACATATATGGTATTGCATTTATATTTATAATATCAGAAGTATATGCAAAGATAGCAAAAGAAAAATAATCAAAATGATTCTATCATCACCTTTTTAGGAATGTACAGCTGAAAAGACCATGCGCAGTAAACCATGTATGGGAATATGGCCACATCATATCTCTATACTACCACTCCATAACACAACAGTATAACCTTGTGTAACAGCCCTCAAAAGTTTACACAAAAAAGTTCTATTTAAGTTCTATTTCCAAAGGTTTACATAATGATTTTATTCTGTTCCTGTTCAGACGCAGGAACATCGACGTGCGCGACAATTATGTCTTCAAGTGCTGCAAGTGCTTGGGGATCAAGTCGCAGGGGAGACATGCCAAACACCATCGTCCCAAAACCAAGGCAGCCAGGGAATATCCCAATCTCATATTTTCCACGTGGGACACCGTGGACAGACCCAGATAGGTCATCGTCTCAGACATGACAGCCTTCCGTTTTTCGGTATTCTATATAGAGGTAACCTTTTACTTTGACGTCTTCACCAAGGAGATACTCACCTTCAGGATTGCAGACAAGCGGGGTTCAAGGTTTCAGTACCTCGAGGGACTGAAGGATGTCATCAGCCTGCTTGGCAGGGAGCACGAGCCCGTCATCCTACATACCGACCGGGGAAGCGTCTATGCTTCAATGGCTTATGGGGAACTGGTCAGGCAGGCAAACATCACAAGGTCGATGTCGAGGCCGGGCAAGCCCACTGACAACCCTGTCAACGAATCACTCAACGGATGGATCAAGGAAGAATTAATGATAGACTTTCACATCGACAGGTTGAGAAATGAATATGACATAGCAAGGGCTATGGAGCAATACTGTTGACACCGTAACAACTGACACAACTATCACTGATACTGCAGTTGTTACAACAACAACAGACACAACTGTTGTTTCAGAGTAATTCTGAATTCTACGAAAAGAAAAATGAGAGATACCGCCCACCGCTTTAAGCCGTGGGCGGTTTTTTGTGTCCATACACACCCCGTGTAACCTCATTATTTCGGACTTGACAGTCATATCATACGCGAGTTCGGGATAAGAAAAGCTTTAGAAAAGTTCCAATTGCCTTGATTTCTCTACGTGTACCGGCAGTGCTTCCGGCTTATTGTCAAAGAAACAATAGGCTGTATGCAAGTTCAAAAACGAAGTGCAATATGGTGTCTATCATCGTTTAATGTCTTGATTGCCCACAAAGTTAGCAAAAATCCCTCATACAGTGACCATTTGTGTAAAAACAATCCCTGTGTGAGGGATGGTTTTGTGTGGTTTCGTCCCTCACACAGGGATTTTCTTAATCACAGCTCAGCATACATTTGCCTCAGCGCCTCCCACACATCGCGCTGCTCATAGCGTTCTTGGATTAACCTCCTACTGTTGGCAGCCATCCTGTTGGTGTTGTCGGCGTTCTTGATAAAATCGCACATCGACTGGTAGAGGGCTTTGACCATGGGCGAGGAGAAACCGTCCGCTTGCAGGTCGTCCGAAGCAAACTGTATGAGATGGCCGCGACTGTCGAGCGGCGCCGGGATGACGACACCATTCTCACCATCGATGATGATCTCGTTGCAACCATTGATGTTGGTGACGATACAAGGCAACTCCATCGCTCCCGCCTCCATGGGCACATTGGGGAAACCCTCCCTGTAACTCGGAAATACCAATGCGTCGGCCGCTATCAGGTAAGGGCGCACATCTCTCTGGTGGCCTGCATAGAACACGGCAGCGGAGTCGTTCAAAAAACGTTGCGCCTCCATAGTAATATGGCCACCACTCTGCACCTCCTTTTCTCCCACAATCAGGAGCTTAGGCTGCCGCGGCAGGTCAGCGGAATGCCCCACCAATCGCCTCATCACCTCCGCCAACTCGTTAATGCCCTTGTCTCTCACCATGCGAGCTATAAGGATAAAAACAAAATCATTGGCTGTATATCCCAACTTTTGGCGCATATACCGGCGCCCGTCAAAAGGCGTGGCATCTTCCATCAACCGCGTCTCCTTGTTCTCCGAACGCAACAACTCACTCGTCGCCTCGCGTGACAGATAGGATGTGTCCTTCCCATTGATGTTGCCATGATGTACCACCTGCAGTTGCTTCCCCGTGATTCTATCCTCCCTCAACGCTCGTTTCACGCCCTCGCCTTCGGGTATGACATGGTTTGCGCAGCAGCATGTCACGCGCTCCATCGTCTTCAATAGGGTCCGCAGCATACCAGTCATAGCTTGGTAGCGCAGCCCCGTCACGGTGTATATACGGTTCGGCACGCGTGCGGCCCATGCGGCCACCATGGCCAACAACGACCCTTTGGGCGTGTTGGCATGCACACACCACGGTTCTTCCACAATTCCGAGACTACCTCGCCATAGGCGTTAGATGCATCGCCTAGCACATAAGACACCTCTGTGCCGTCATACCAACGAGGCATCCATCCATAGCCTTCCGTACCGATGCGCTGTCCCATCCCATCAACCAAAATGGTGTTATGGGCGCGTGTACCACGATGACAATAGATACTATGCGGGTCGACAAACGCCACATGGTGTCCACTGCTATAAAACAACGACTCGCCACCATAGAATGTATTCCATGCATTCTGATTGGCCAGTGCATGCGAGGTAGACCCATACGGACTGGAACGGAAGCTCCACATAGCATTCTGCCGATAGTCGTTCCAATCGGTCATGCCCGAAGCCAGCCCCGATTCAGGGAAAATATAGCTCAGCGGCAACTTGTCCAAGCCGTCTCCAACAGGCAAAGGGCGATGACAAAGCAGGCGGAACCACGACAAGTCGGCCGACTTTCCACCGAACGCTTCTTTTAATATGGTGGAGTCTTCACGTACCGTCCGACGCACGAAATCGGCAGCATAGCCGTTATTCGTTAAACGAGCCAAGGCGTCCAAATAGCCTATTCGAGCCCCAGCGGGCTTCAGTTTCTTCTGATGAGAGCTACCGTTACCGCCCGATTTAGAGAAAGGCGGCTGCTGATACATTGTATAATAGACATTACCTCGATACCAAGGGTCAGCAAAGAAATCGAAGCCGGTAATCTTACTATAAAAATAGGGCAACTCTATGAGCGTGCGAGTATTCACCGTGAAATAAGAATCGCCATTATGCCATGCTCCATCGGCATTCAACCCCGGCATCCGTGTCACCCACACACCGTAGCAATAACGCAACCATTCGGTTGCTTCGGGTTTCTCACCATACACACTCACGGCAGCCATGGTCAAGATACGAAGTGTCATCTGCCACACATGGTTGTCGGCAATATGATTTTCCAATCGGTTTTGGTCGTGCTTATACATCTTTCTAGCCTTCGCACAAATAACCTCGCGCAACTTGTTTTTCTCGGCAGTTGTAAGCAAATCGTAAAACGAATCATACCCTGTTGAAGCCAGCGAAAGTAAGGTAGCATCATTAAAATCGCCCTTCACATTGGGATTCTTGTCCCAATCCATCATCACCAAAATACGTTTCACAGCCTCATGAGCATAGGCCGTATTCTTCGTCAATAGGTAGGCGCGCATCAATGCGTTGCAATTAGTTTCCTCCTTGTCGATGATACGACGACTTTCACGCGTCAGATAGGCTTTCATCTGCATCTCGTTCTTCAGATGTTTCAGCCGGTTGGTACGTATATCCTCTATCTGTTGCATTTGACCTTGCATCACTCGTTCGGCTCGTTTACAATACCATCGGTATTCGGGCATGTCTTTGCGGTTGCGCAACTGCTTCCACTCATCTTTCAACACCAACACGCGAGGATGCATCGCAGGTAGCTTAGATAGCAAAGTCTCGACAGATGGCGGACAGAAATAATCGACTGTGGGATTCATGACCACTCGCAACGTCTTGCTCCAACGCACTTTCTTTCCTTCCACGTAGCCGTATTGCCAATACCACGTACCACGTGCCAAGGTCTTCTCGGTATTGTAAAAGGGATATTTCGTGGTGTGTTCTGTAGTCTCACCACTAGGAAAAGTACTCTTACGCGAGTACCTTATTTTATAGGTAAAGGCCCTCTTAGAAACCGGGCGGTCGCTCTCTAGCCCGTCCAACCCTGTCTCTACAGGGTCTTCCACAGGCAAAGGCCATTGGAAAGCCACTGCCCGATTCGTGATTTCAGCGCCATCGGCAGGCGATGGTGTTGCTCTCATCTCGTGCATCAACGTCACATCACCAAGCACAACGCGCGTCTGTGCCTGCACTCTTGCTACACCGAGTGCCATCAAACACAGCCCTAATACTGCGATATATATTCTTTTGCTTTTCATCATAGATTCATTCTTCATGTGCTGCTGCGGCTTGGCAGCAATGTTGTCTCAATCAGGCAGCATTGCTGTCGAGCCTTTTCAGCGATGCTGCCAAGGCCTTGCAGCAACATGCCTGTATACCTTTATCGGTCTGTGGGCAACCATTTTGCCTTCAAACGTGTAGCTCCCGACGGATGTTTTTGCATCCATTCAGCCAACATCCGCCTATGTGCCCGCAACACATCTCGGTATTTTGATGTCACAGCAAGATTGATCATCTCGCCCCTATCGTTCGACATATCGAATAATTGCTCGCGGTTTTTACCGGTATCATACATCACATACTTATATCGAGGAGTGCGCACCATCCAGCCCAATGTGCCTGCCGTCTGAGCGAAATTGGTCTCCGTCACGACGTAAGGATGAATCGTCACGCTGCTATCTCCGCGCTCCAAGGCTACACGCCAACTCTTTCCACTGCGCCCTTTGGGCATGGCTATACCGGCAAAATCGCACAGGGTGGGCATTAGGTCTTCACCGTTGTTGACTAATTGCGTCATTACCTTACCACGATTTTTACCACGAGGCATACACACTATCAATGGAATGCTGGCCACATTCTCGTAGAGTGCCGTCTTCTGATTCCACTGATGAGCTGCACAACCGTCGCCATGGTCGCTGGTAAACACCACCAACGTATTATCCCACAGACGTTGTCGATCCAGTTCGTCGACTATCTTACCGATCTCGGCATCCACGTTCTCCACCAATTGGTAGTAAGCATCCAAGTAATTACGCCAATCATCAGGGGTGTAATCGGCCGTAGGATACATTTTTAGACTAAACTTTTTCTCGTATGTCAAAGCCGAAGCATCGTAAGGATTCCGTGTAAAATTGGCCGGCAAAGGTGGTCGGTCATCGGCCTTTCGTTCCTCTATACGACCGGCCGGAGGATTCTGTCCGCGAGCAAACTCACATATACCATGGGGATTATTAAACGAAGCCACCAAAAAGAATGGCTTATCATGCTTACGACGCAGGAATGAAACACAAGCCTCAGCCAGCCCTTTGTCATCATGTCCATGCAACTTATCGAAGCCAAAGGCCTCTTTTGCAGGCAGTTCATTCGTATTGACATGCCACTTACCGGCGTAAGCACACTCGTAGCCGCCACTTCTTAACACCGTACCCAAGGTCTCTTGGCACAATGAATCGGGCAAGGGTTTACCGTTTTCTTGCATCCCTACCTCGCTAGGCATGTAACCGGTGAACATCGAAGCACGCGAGGGACCACTCAAAGGGAATGCACAATAGGCATTGACAAACATCATACCACGGGCTGCCAAACGGTCCATGTGGGGAGTATTGACGTAAGGATTGCCCATACACGACATGGCCATGGCCGCTTGTTGATCGGTCATGATGTAGAGAATATTAGGACGTTTCTGCGCCATAGACAATAAAGGCAATGTCACAGTCAATGAACAGATGATGATTCTTGCTTTCATAGGCATGGTATTACTATGTAGCGAAAGTACACAAAGCATTCCGTTCACACTAGCAATATTGTACAAACAATTAACAATATCGTGCAAAAATGCCTATAATAGGGCTATTACTGCACAAAACTGACATTGTTTTCAACAAATGAGTTGATATAAACGAGGCTTTTAAGCTATCTTTGCCTAAACATAAAAGTAACCATCAAAAACATTCGCAACTATGAAATTAAGAACATTCGGTGTATCGCTTTTGCTATTGATGAGCGTCGGTATCCGGGCAGCATGGGCGGGAAATGTCGACCATGTCACCGAAGAGGTATTTCAAGAGCTCAATCTTGACTATCCCGGACTGGAGAAAGTAAAGGCATACTATCAAAAGAAGAATATGAAAGGAGCGGCTAAAGAACTGCTCAAATACTATCGGTCGCGCCAAGGGATAACCGATCCCGACATAGATTTATCCAAAATAAAGCTCAGCGACAAGGAACGTAAATGGGCGCAGGAAGCACTCGACCATACTTTCTATGTACACGATGGATACCAACCTTCATTTAATTATGGTAAGGATATTAACTGGCAATACTGGCCGGTAAAAGACAATGAGCTGAGATGGCAGTTGCATCGGCACAAATGGTTCACTCCTATGGGCAAAGCATATCAGACCACTCGCAACGTGAACTATGCCAAAGAGTGGGCTCTCCAGTATGCCGACTGGATTGCAAAAAATCCACTTCTAAAGATTCAGAAGAAAGTGTACGAGGACAATATCAAACTCTCAGACCAACAAAAGGAAAACGTTCGGTTTGCATGGCGTCCTCTGGAGGTGAGCCATAGACTGCAAGACCAGATACACCAGTTTGTACTTTTCCTCAACTCACCGGCTTTCACACCCGAATTTCTGACCTTGTTCCTCGACAATTATCACCGACATGCCGTGCACATCACGCGCAACTATTCGGGACGGGGAAACCATTTGCTCTTCGAAGCACAACGCATCTTCTTTGCAGGAACATTCTTCCCAGAATTCAAAGAGGCCAAGCGGTGGCAGACAGAGGGCATAGACATACTGAACAAAGAAATACATATGCAGGTGTACGACGACGGTGGACAGTTCGAGTTAGACCCCCATTATCATTTGGCATGTATCAATATCTTCTGCCGTGCCATCGAAATAGCACAAGCAAATCATCTGCAACAGGTCATCCCACAATCATATATAGACACTGTGGAAAAGATGATTGAGATGTATAGTAACATCTGTTTCCCCGATTACTCGAACCCGTGCTTCAGCGATGCCAAACTTACAAACTACAAAGAAGTCATCAAAGACTACCGAGCATGGACAAAACTGTTCCCCAAAAACAAACAGATAGCTTACTTCGCTTCGGAGGGAAAGAAAGGCGAACTGCCACCCTATCTCTCGAAAGGATTCCTCAAATCGGGCTTCTTCGTATTCAGAAACAGCTGGAAACAGGATGCCACTGTGATGGTTGTCAAAGCCGGACCGAAGGGAGAATGGCATTGTCAGCCCGACAATGGCACATTTGATATATGGTATAACGGGCGAAATATCTTCCCCGATAGCGGCTCTTACATCTACGCCGGCGACAGTATTGTGCAAAAACAACGCGACTGGTTCCGCCAAACGGCCGTTCACAACACGTTGACACTGAACAACCAAAACCTAGAAACTACCCAATCGAAGACCATATTGTGGCAACCCGACGGACAAATACAGACACTCGTAACAGAGAATCCCAGCTACAAAGACCTACGGCATAGGCGCACGGTGTTCTTCGTAGATCAGACTTACTTTGTAATAGTAGACGAAGCACTGGGTAAAGCAAGGGGAATGATAGACGTACACTTCCTCCCCGGCGATGGCAAACTGGCTGTCGATGAGGCTCAACATCGCGTAGCCACCTGCTATGACGGCCGGAGCAACATGGTGATACAGGCTATTGGCTCACAACCTTTCAAAACAATTCAAGAAGAAGGTTGGTACTCGCTGGCCTACAGACATAAGACAGCACGCCCCGCTATCAGCTTCAGAACAGAGAAACAGAGTGATGCTCCCGTGCGCTTCGTGACGCTCGTATATCCTTGTCAAGAACAAGGAGCAGTGAAATCTTTCAAAGCCGACATCGTGGAAGCGAGCGAGAAATCACTCAAAATCAATATCAATATTGACGGAAAGAAACGTCAACTCCAGTGGTAAACAGCTTAAAAAACTCTTATTCATCATGAAACTACAAATTATATCGGCTTGCTTATTAGTATCAACTTACTCGATAGGCGCCAATAAACAAAACGAAAAATGGGTGGACAATGCTCTACGCACCGCCACCCATCAGTTACTATACACCGCAAAAACGATTCACACACCTAACACGATGCCCCGTTCGTCGTGGCGTGGATACGACATAGCTTTCCTTGAGAAGCAGATGGAAGCAGACAGCACAGCCTTTGCTCGTGAACTAGTGAAACAGACTCCGACCGAAAAAGTGGGCACTTTACGCACTTGCGACATCTACGATTGGACCAGCGGATTCTATCCCGGCTCGCTATGGTATGCTTACGAGTTGACCCAAAATGGCAAGTTGAAAACCCAAGCGGAACGATTCACCACCATGCTCAACCCCATACGCCACTACACCCAAACCCACGACATAGGCTTCATGATAAACTGTAGTTATGGCAATGCGCTGAGATTGACCCACAACGACACCATCAAAGCCGTCATCATAGAGACGGCCGACAACCTCTGTAAGCGTTTCGACCCACGCATAGGATGCATCCGCTCATGGGATTTCGGTACATGGAACTTCCCCGTCATCATCGATAACATGATGAATCTAGACCTGCTGTTCAACGCAAGTAAGCTCACCGGCAACAACAAATACCGCGACATAGCCATCAAGCATGCACTTACGACTATCAAACATCACTTCCGTCCGGATTTCACCTCGTTCCATGTGGTAAGCTACAATGCCGACGGTAGCGTGGAGAAACAATGTACATTCCAAGGCAAAGCCGACAACTCGGCATGGGCTAGAGGACAAGCATGGGGCGTATATGGCTATACAGCTTGCTACAGAGAAACGCGCAACAACGTGTTTTTAAAGCAAGCCGTGAACATAGCCGACATGATTATGCAGCGCGTAAAGACCTCTGACAACATCCCATATTGGGACTACGACGCTCCGACCTTGCCCAATACACCGCGCGATGTATCGGCAGCTGCCATCACAGCGTCAGCTCTCATAGAACTCAGCAGGCTGGCACCAACAGGCAAAAAATATTTGGACTACGCCCAAAAGATTCTGCGCAATCTGTCGTCTCCGCAATATTTAGCTGCTAAAGGTACCAACAACGGCTTTATCCTCATGCACTCCGTAGGGTCACTGCCCAACGGTTCGGAAATCGACACACCTATCAACTACGCCGATTACTACTATCTAGAAGCTTTAAAGCGCTACATCGATATTAAGAAATAACAACCGCTCTTTAATCATACAGGGGGAGTGAGAGGATAATCCTCCTATTCCCCTGTACTTTATATGGTGGTATTGCACTTATTTGAGATGTATCCGGCCGCAGTAAGTTCACGCATCTCTTGTTCAGTCGGCATGCGATACTTTCCCTTTGTTGCCCAATAAGCCACATCGCCATACTTAGCTTGACCGAAATCTTTTGTCTCTTGAGTGCAAGCACAATCCAAATACATCTTACCACTTATTTCTCCCGAAGCTTTCGTAGCGTAGTTATCATCTCCCCACGTGAGTGATTTCTCTCCTACTACGCCCCAATTGAAGTGGTCGTGCATCTTATTGCCTGCCTCGTCAACAGGTTCCAACTGTTCGGTATTCTTAAGAGTAATCTTATCGGGATACACTATTTTATAGTTATAAAATTGCCATTGTTCCTCAGCCAATCCCCATGAGTCATCATAATACATCAAATTACCCACTCCCCATTTCTTACCCTTCCAAACTCAGATTCAACACCTTATCAGCCTGCATCACACTTCCTCCATTAGGATAAGGATAAGACAATGCTATCCAATCATGCTCGTTACAACTTCCCATCCCTCTAAGTGCAACCTTGCGACCTTGAGTATTTGTAGATTCACCATCTAGATTAATGACCGCAAGAGCTCTACTGAAAACAGACGAGGAAGTAATATTATAAGCAAGCACCTTATCGGTTTTGACCCACAGACATTCAATGCCGGCAGCTTTCTCTGTAAGAAGTGTACGGGAAAGCGCCTTGGTCGTAGGCGTAGGAGCATCTAGCGTATCACGCTCTACCGTTATGGTGAGTTCACGCTCCACTACCGTTGGCTGAGGAGTTGGTGGTGTAGGAACATCCGGCTCAATACCTTCACTCCCACCACAACTAGATAAGATAACGACCACAAAGGCCATCATCAATCTTTTCAAACTGAATTTAGAATCTTTCATCTTACTGTAATACACTGCGATTACCAAAGTTTAATCGAAGATGGAACTGTGTTTTAAGCCATCTTCACTTTCCTGTGTAAAATCAGTTACCTTATTAAAGTCACTTGTTTCCACATACCCGTTTGGGCGGGACACACCTTTGACCGACGGAGTAGAACCCGCCAATAGCTGAAAATCTAAGCAAAGCTCCAAGATTTCCATCTCAGGCTTCACATAACATTTCCGTTCCATAATAGTGATTACAAAACTATCTAAATTAGATTATTTATCCTTTAGTTATCAGTCTCTTATAGTTTGCGAAAGCACAACTCTCCATGACATTCGTGTTATCATCTGATTTATGTTACAATAATTATGAAATTTTCCCATTATATGCAACATTTATACATACTATTTTATATTATTTTAAATATAACATATATTTTTTTTACCTGCTTAACTCTTGTTTTATTTATACTAAAGTATAATGGTTGAATGTCCATTACACATAAATATTAAATAGATATAAAATATCTCATAAAGATAACGATTGCAAAAACAGATAAAAACAAAAAAAAGAAGATAAGTCTTGCACTTTATTTCTAAAACGATACTAATTTATCTTTACGCGTTCACGCAAAGACTTACGAGCTAAAATGATTCCACTATTCACTTTTTAGTATCAACTTCACACGCCAAACTCCACCTCTCAACTCTATGCAACCACTTAGCAACATCACTGTCTAGGCTTTTCAGCATTACTGCAGAGCCTAAACAGAAATGCTGCTATCACCTTGCAGCGCCCTCACCTCGCCCCTTTTCCAAGAAGAGATGGGACATATTAAGTTTCCAAGTAAATTAGAATAAAGCACATATTCTTGAGAGTAAAGCTGACAAGCCTGCTTTCTTCCTCAAAAAACAATATCTAGTAACACATCTTACATCTCATCCTCAATAAGCACAAACGAGATAACGGCACAAAAAAGAGGGTAAGTTTGAAACTTACCCTCTTATATATGAATCGTAATTCTAGATTATTCAGCAACCTGAACAGTAGCACGACGGTTGTAAGAAACTGGTGAAAGTTCGTTTACACCACCCTTACCAGTAGTCTGGATCTTATCACGATCAACACCCATGTTAACAAGTGCATCAGCAACAGTGTTAGCACGACGCTCAGACAGAGTCTGGTTGAATGCTGGAGTACCAGTCTTGCTATCAGCATAACCTGTAACAAGGAGGTTAGTGTTGTTGTCCTTAGCATACTTAGCCAAAGCCTCAACGTTAACGAGATCCTTCTTAGAAGCTACTACGCTCTTACCAATGTTGAAGAATACAGATACAGGAGTTGTAACATATTCCTTAACAGACTTGCTCTCAACAGGCTTCTGGTTAGCCAACATATCCTTCAAACGAGCGATCTCTGCATTAGCATCGTTGAGCTGAGCATTGAGAGCATCGATCTGAGACTGTGAAAGAGCCTTGATAGCGTCAACATCTGGAGTCTTATCCCAAGATGCTTTACCCAAGTTGAAAGTCAAACCAACTTCACCATAAAGGTTGTTGTCGCGATTGTCCCAACCACGATGGCGAGCTAATTTACCAACCTTACCATCCATATCACTGCTCATGCTGTTCCAACCAAGTTCAACGTTAAGAGCGACTTTCTTACCTACATAGAACTGATTCAAGATACCTGCACTGAAGCCCATAGCGTATCTGTTGTAAGTCATAGAGCGACCTACACCCAAACCTGCGAATGGAACGAAGTTCCAAACACGGCTAGGATTGTAACCACAAAGCATGTTGCTCAAGTTGAACATAACCTGCTCGTTAGCCAACCAATACTTGTTACCGTTACCAGCATTGTTAGCATCAGTTACAGTCTTACCCCAAATACCCTGTACTTTAGTACGAAGACCGAGACCGGGAGTAAACCACTTACCGAGTGCTACAGAGACACCAGGATTAGAACGGAACTTCTTGATTGGGCTATTGCTCAAATTCAAGCCATGTTCTTCCTGAGAATACCAAGCATTCCAATCAGCACCTACTTGGATGAACCAATTGCTCCAGAATGAATTTGTAGCTACACTGTACTTTTCAACAGGATCAGCGTCCTGTGCCATTGTAGCCATTGATAAACTGGCGAAAGCCAGTACCATGAATAACTTTTTCATAATCTATTACTATTTATAATCAAAAAAATATTGCTCTCTAACATAATTTCTCATACTATCGCTAGCTGATAATCTGGGAGCAAAGATAATAATTAATTTCAAACAAAGTATGTTTTTATTAAGAAAAAATGATAAAAGCCATTTATTTTATTGATTTAACGCAATTTTTTGATAGTTTTTTATCTTTTCACTTCAATAGAAGTTCTATTTCACTTTGTTTCAATATACAAAGTACATTTTTGCCATCAGGTGTATAACTGGCATTCTGACAAGCGAAAAGGTTGTTAACAACGCTTTCCATCTCGTCGTTACTCAGTACTTGTCCATAGGGTATCGCTGCCTTTCGAGCCATCACCAAAGCCAACGCTTCATGAAGGTCGGTTCGCATATCGATAGGTTTTTCCATGGCAGCTACTACCATTTCTTTTAATAATATAGTTATATCGACACCTTCCAACTCTGCTGGAATGGCATTAACTGCATAGCTATTACCACCTAACGCGGAGAGTTCAAAGCCCATACCATCCAAATCATCCTGAATCTTATCTAATGTAAGGCTCTCCACTGTCGACAACTGAACCGTCTGCGGGAACAAAACCTTCTGCGAGAGAGCATGACGAGTCTGTAATTGGCGCATGTATTGCTCGAAAAGAATACGTATGTGTGCCCGATATTGGTCGATAATCATCAGACCTGACTTGACAGCTGTCATGATATACTTGCCTTTATATTGATAATGTATAGGCGACTTTTCGGCCATTACATTATCATCTGACGATTCCATGGTCGCTTCTTCAGATTGTTGGGAAGCAAACACGTCTTCCTCATGAGGCTGTGATAATCCTTGATACAAGTCTTCCCACTGGCTAGGAGTCGTAATAGACTTCTCTGTTTTAAACGGATTATAGTTGGGATTGTATTGCACTTTCGGCACTTCCACTTGATGATTCTGCGTGAATACGGGAATATCGGGACGCCCTTCGGTATCAAAATCAATAGCAGGAATATCGTTGAACATCCCTACAGATTCTTTTACGGCAGCCATTAGAATCTGCCAAATAGGCTGTTCGTTCTCGAATTTGATTTCAGTCTTCGTAGGATGGATGTTCACATCAATATCTTCGGGGTTCACTTGGAAGTATATGAAGTAAGGTACTTGCTCTCCCATGGGAACCAATCTCTCAAAGGCTGTTTGCACAGCTTTAGCAAAATACGGATGTTTCATGTAACGACCGTTGACAAAGAAATACTGGTAGACACCTTTCTTACGGGCAGATTCCGGTTTACCCACGAATCCATGAATATCGCACATGCTCGTTTCGACATCCACCGGCAACAAATCTTGATTGAGACGTTTACCAAAAACATCGACTATTCGCTGTTTGAGACTTCCTCGACGTAGGTTAAATACTTCTGAATCGTTGCTATGTAACGTGAAAGCTACATCGGGATAAACTAATACGATGCGCTCGAAAGCAGCAATAATATGATTGAGTTCGGTGGAATTTGACTTCAAGAACTTTCTTCTCGCAGGCACGTTGAAGAATAGGTTCTCCACTTTGAAGTTGCTGCCTACCGCACATGAACATGCTTCCTGATTGGTAAACTTACCCGCAGAGATGGTCAATGACGTTCCAAGTTCATCATCCGGCCGACGTGTCTTCAATTCTATCTGAGCCACAGCAGCAATAGAAGCCAGTGCCTCTCCCCTAAATCCCATCGTATGTAGCGCAAAGAGGTCATCGGCTTTACGAATTTTAGAGGTCGCATGCCGCTCGAACGAGAGTCTGGCATCGGTCTCCGACATTCCTTTCCCATCGTCTATCACCTGAATAGAGGTGCGACCGGCATCCACCACAATGACATGTATATTCTTAGCACCGGCATCCACAGCATTCTCCACCAACTCTTTGATGACGCTGGCTGGACGCTGTATCACCTCGCCGGCAGCTATCTGATTGGCCACCGAATCCGGTAGAAGTTGTATAATGTCGCTCATATATGTTCTTTCTTTTAGTCTATTACTTTAGTTTCGTTAGTTAATGTATGGACAGAAATTAGTAGAAGTTAAAGCCTATTTAAGGCTTGAAGTTAACAGACATATGTCCATTTACTCCTTTTTATGATTCCAATGTCTTGATAACATTTAACTCCCGATAACTCCTAAGTTGAGCATTCATGCGAAACGTACATTCTATTATTATATAAGGTATACCCATAGCAGCACCAAGAGTAGTATCAATATCACCAACAATCCAAAAATTAATGTATTCTCTTGCATCAGCCTGCGCTGTCTACGCCGCTGTACACGAGGCGTTGCTTGTTGAAAAGCCTGTCGTATCGTTTCTGAAGAATAGCCTTCTTCTTTTTCTATCCCCAATTCACGCTTGGCTCGTTGTTCTATCTCTGCGAGTCGTTCGCTGCGTTCATCCACATATATCATCTCATGATGGAAACCGCGTGGCTTGGGTTGTTTGAAGAAACTCATTGCTTTTCACTTTCTTTTGGTTTCGTCACTGCTGGCTTCTGCCTATTCAAATGTTGCAATGGTGCCTCTTGACGCTTCACGACCTTCAGTGTAGAATCGGCAGCTTTGCCACGCCATTCAAAGACATCGGCAGGACTAGTCGGCCGTAGTTCTTCGAACCAAGCAAACTCTGGAAGCTTATACTTGGTCGGAGGTATCTGCGTCATGGGATATAACGTACCCTGCGGTTTGGGCATCCAAATCTTTTCCAATTGCCGATTCTTGTTCATATACATGCGCATCGTGTCCGATTCCACATAGTTCAAGCCTATCAACGAAGAATCTTTATCGTCTGTAGGATAGTATATCACCTTTACATTTCCGGTGGCAACAATGCGCCGAACCACCCCGTCCGTGAAATAAGCATCCATCAATTTCGACGACACCTGATTGTAATTTTTCCCATCAGGCATGCGTTCTACAGACAGAGCCTGCCCCACTACATGGGCATCGCGTATCGTACTGTCTTGCATGTATACCAATATCTTCTCGCCTAATATCTGTCGTTCGCCATTCCAAGTTATCGGATCCTTGTACATAGTCATACAACTATCTTGCGAATTAGCCACCAGCGAGTCGCAGATAGCTTGCATATCCACACGGTAAACCTTTACGTGATTGAAGCAATGAACCTTTCGATACATCGAGTCCGTATTGATATTAAAGGTATATATCTTCATGGAGTCAGCGTGCATATAGAGCGTATCCTTCTGAGAATAATCTTTGGCGAGTACCTTTTGAGTCGCCCAACCGTAGCCGGTTTTCTCATTATAGTTCATACGCTCGCACTCCAAGCGATTCTTGTTCACCTTATCTATATAGATGACATTTCCGTATCCGCGTGCCAACCCGGTATTCTTGTCATAAAACAGACTATCACCAGTAATGGTTTTATCCTTATCTACCACCGTCGAACGGCCATACATCTCTGCCTGATCGGTCTTTGTATCGAAGTAAGCATTCTCCGTATCTATCACACTTCCATTCTGTGTAATCTTCGACGGACCTGTAACATGAGCCTTCGAGCTACGCGTATCATAGTGCAAGGTGTCGGTTGTGATAAGCCTACCGGCATTCGTCATACGCACATTGAAACGGAATGTGGCCTCACGTGTATCCATCCTATACTCTCCCCAGTCCGAAGACAATCGGTCTTTACCGTCTATCAATCGTCCACCCTCGAAGAAATAAGCATAATCATACAACTTGTCATAGTCCAGACTATCCGTATAAAGCGTTTGTCGACGATGCTTCAACACGACATTGCTACGCGCCATGAGCATTTGACTTTGACCATCGTACACTCCTCTATCGCATGTTAAAGAGAGTGTATCGCCCTGTTTGAACCGCACATGTCCGAATGCCTTCACCGAATTAGACTGTTGGTAGAAATACGCACTGTCACACCATAGCTGCGCACCTTGGTGTGTGAAGTGTACATGTCCCTTGACTATTTGGGCATCAGGCACCTCTCCATACATGTCAAACTTCAATTCATCCGAGTGAACCAAATACACACGGTCGTCCTGATGCGGTTTCTTGGGTGGCCGAATAGCCCACACTACTTGAAACAGGCATAGTCCAAACAGGCATAAAACCATGCCTATCATGGTTTTATGCCCGCTGTTTATATATTGTTTTCTATCGTTCAGGTTGATCATTTAACCCATCCTTGATATTCAAAGTTGCAATTTTTATAGCGATCGTTCATCCTCACATAGGTGTGTTTGATCTTATTCACTACCCAATCGTGGAGTTTTTTCTCCTTCTCTTTAGCTAAGACCACGTTCTTCATAACTTGGAAATCCTCCGTAATCTTAGCCTTATGACCCTCCGTTCTACTCTTCAGCTTCACGATAGCCACCACTTGTTTACCCTTTTTATTAATCATATCGAAAGGTGCAGAGATGTCTCCCACTTTCATTCCTTCAACTTGTCGAGCCACCTCGGTAGGCAAGTCTTTCATCTGAAATTTAGAAGTCATAATTTGATTCTGCACATCGTTGAAAGCCATCAAACCTCGATTGTTCTTCGTATCCTTATCTTCCGATATATAGGTAGCGGCTTCTTCAAAACTGAATTTACCTGCTTTGATATCATCACTGATAGAGTCTAGACGGGCATGAGCCTTTGCCAGTGCATCGGCAGACACCTTCGGCTTCATTAAGAGATGGCGTACCTTTACCTTATCACCGCGCTTGTCAATCAACTGAATGATATGAAAACCGAACTCACTCTCGCAGATTTTGGAAATCTTTTTAGGGTCGGTCAAGTTGAAAGCCACCGATGCAAAGGTAGGATCAAGCATACCACGCCCCATATAATCCATCTCTCCACCCATACGAGCAGACCCCGGATCTTCAGAATAAAGGCGTGCCAAAGTTGCAAAAGAGGTCTCACCGGAGTTCACACGTTCCGTGAAATTACGCAATTGATCTTTCACCCGGTTAATCTCAGTCTGCTCTATACGAGGCTGACGAACAATAATTTCCACTTCCACCTCGGTAGGAACAAAAGGCAGACTATCTTCCGGAACATTGCGGAAATAGTTGCGTACATCAGAAGGAGTAACCGTTACATCCTTCACAAGTTCGCGACGCATACGGTCAATCAATTCCCTATTCTTGAATTCATCGTGCATCTGTTCACGCATCTGTGCAACAGTCTGGTTACGATATTCCTCAAGTTTTTCACGCGAACCGGCACTGTTAATCCAAAAATTAATCTGCTGGTCAACGCTTTGATTTACCTCTGCCTCAGAAACCTCTATGGAATCGATAGCAGCTTGGTGCAAGAACAACTTCTGAACAGCTATCTGTTCGGGGATAGTACAATCAGGATCTCCACCCCATTTGGCACCTTCCACCTCGGCTTGCAGGCGTGCGGCCTCAACATCCGACTTCAAAATAGGCTCATCACCTACCACCCAAATGACTTCATCTACCACAGCATGCTGTGGAGCTTGGACTTCAGACTTTGCCGAAGTCGTATCTTTCTGAGCACCGAGCCACTTACCGGTCTTACCAGCGCGAGCCGACATGCCGGCCAATAACATCACAGCCAGACAGCCCATCAATATTTTATTTCCTTTTCTCATGTATCTTATGTTTCAGAATATACATTAATGTTTGTTCACGGTGAGCAACACATCGCGGTCTATAGACACTGTGTACTTCTTCCGCAAACCTTCCACCCAAGCCTTTTCCAGTTCCTCTTGATAATCGGCTACCACCAAATAGCGCACATCATCCATAGACTTGGGGACTTTCAACTTCTTTCCGTAGACAGCCATATAAGGATAACCGTCTTTCAAGGCAGACTTTCCATCAACATAACCAAACACCTTGCTATCTATCAAGGCATTGTCGTCCGGTTTGAATAATGCCTGTTCTGCCTGTACACTTACTCCCCCATTCTCTTGAAACGTACGCTTGATTGCACGCATCCATTCCTTAGAATCTGTCGATTTGAGGAGTTTCTTCACAGCCGACAGGTCTTTTTTAGTCTTCGCATAGTAGACAATGCCCTTATAACGTGGCTGTCCCCAACGATATTTCTTTTTATTTTGTCGGAAATAGTGTTCCAATCCTGCTTCATCACGAGCAGCACTATCCCAAACCGTACGGCTACACATATTATATAATAGCAGCCCCTCACGATATTCTTGTAGCAAATAAAGTTGCTCCGGCAACATTTCCTCCAATGTCATTTGATTTTCTTTCGACATCGAGTCCATATTCATTTGCCGTTTTTCTGCCACGAGTTGGGAATTCATCCCTTTCATTCTGCGCAACACATTCTGCCGTTCCACGGTCTTCAGCAATTCCGTACGCACAGCCTCATAAGGCAGATAATCGCACTTCTCCAGCAATTTGATGATGTGAAAACCTGCAGGAGATTCGAATGGCTTACTCATCTCGCCGACTTTCAATGCCGACATCTCCGCCTCAAATTCAGCCATCGTCTCCCCACGTTGCACCCAGTGTAGTTCTCCACCACGTGCAGCCGTGACCTTATCGTCAGAACAACGACGTGCCAACATACCAAAATCAGCACCTTGCTGCAACGCGCGATAAATAGAATCTATCCGCGCTCGCGCCACCATTTCTGCACTCCGAGGTTCACGTTGACCCACATGCAAGTAAATCTGAGCGACCCTGTATAGTCCACCATTACATATAGCTTGTACCTTATCGGCTTCGTAGAGACTGCGAGCCGCAGCCTCCATATCCGTATTCGATACTCTCATCGACGCCATTAAACCACTACGAAAAGAAGCCAATTCATTTTGAAATGACGCCAATGTATCTAAACGCGCATCAAGGGCTGCCTCTACCTTCAACTTGAAGTTTACAAAAAGAGGCAGATATTCCTCGACCGTTTTCTTATCTAAAACGCCTGCTGCGTTGTCTTTATTGTAGGAATATTCAAATTCCGAACGTGTAACAGCCTTTCCATTGATAGTCATCACAACAGGGTCGACGGTTTGTCCGAACGATATGCTCCCCATCAGGAGTATACCCACAAGCAACAACGCAGAAGGTGTACGCACCATCAGTTTATTCGAAGCGAGAATAGTTTGGAGCTTCACTCGTGATGGAAATATCATGAGGATGACTCTCCAACACACCGGCATTGGTAATGCGAGTAAACTTGGCCTCATGAAGCTTCTCTATAGAGGCTGCACCGCAATATCCCATCCCCGAACGCAGTCCACCGGTCATCTGATAAATAACCTCCTGAACCGTTCCCTTATAAGGTACACGACCGGCAATACCCTCCGGCACAAGCTTCTTAACATCTTTCGTATCACCTTGGAAGTAGCGATCCTTTGAACCGTTCTTCTGCTCCATGGCCTCAAGCGACCCCATTCCACGATAGCTCTTAAACTTACGACCGTTGAAAATGATGGTCTCACCGGGACTTTCCTCGGTACCGGCTACCAACGAACCTATCATCACACTGCTACCACCGGCTGCCAATGCTTTCACAACATCGCCCGAATAGCGCAGTCCGCCATCGGCTATCAATGGCACTCCGGTACCCTTCAAGGCAGAATATACATCATAAACTGCACTCAATTGCGGTACACCAACACCGGCTACAACACGCGTTGTACAAATAGAACCCGGGCCGATACCCACTTTGATACCGTCGGCACCATTCTCTACCAATAGCTTAGCCGCTTCTCCCGTAGCCACATTACCCACGATTACATCTACTTGTGGGAACGTTGCTTTCACCTCGCGCAACTTTTCTATCACGCCTTGTGAGTGTCCGTGAGCCGTATCAATGACGATAGCGTCGGCTCCGGCCTCCACCAATGCACGCGCACGATCCAAGGTATCGACCGTCACACCCACACCGGCAGCCACACGCAAACGACCTTTCTCGTCTTTACAAGCCATTGGCTTGTCCTTAGCCTTGGTAATATCTTTATAAGTAATCAATCCTACCAAATGGTTGGCAGCATCAACTACCGGTAATTTCTCAATTTTATTTTCCTGAAGAATCTGTGCCGCAGCCGTCAAGTCGGTCTGCTGATGAGTCGTAACAAGATTCTCCGATGTCATCACTTCGTCAATCTTCTTGTCCAATCGACGCTCAAAACGCAAGTCACGATTGGTGACGATACCTACTAAGTGGTTTTCTTCGTCTACCACGGGGATACCGCCGATATGATATTCGTGCATCATTTCCAGCGCATCTCGTACCGTACGACCACGACGAATTGTCACTGGATCGTAAATCATACCGTTTTCAGCACGCTTCACGATAGCCACCTGACGCGCCTGATCCTCTATCGTCATATTCTTATGAATAACACCGATACCTCCTTCACGGGCAATAGCGATAGCCATAGCCGACTCCGTAACAGTGTCCATAGCCGCTGTAACGAAAGGAATATTAAGCGTAATGTTACGTGATAACTGTGTTTTTAACTCTACCTCTTTAGGTAGTACATTCGAATAAGCTGGAATCAAGAGGACGTCATCGTAAGTGAGGCCGTCCATTACAATTTTATCTGCAACAAATGATGACATATTGTAATTTTAAAAATTTATTGCGTGCAAATATAGTAATAATTTTCCACATAGCCCTTCTATCCTCTGAAGATTTCAAATCTTATTAATGCTATTTAACGACCATGTGCAGAGGGTATCTACAACAAGTAAATATTTCATCCTCAAGTACCGTTTTGTAGCAAGAAAGTATTATCGTCACAGCACAACAAACTAGCAATAGCGATGTGGCTTATCGACTCACCGACAACGCCAACTACCATACAACGGAACTTGATACCATTACCCACCTCTTCGGTCGCAACTATGATGGTTGTTCGTTTATCACCGGTCTTGGTGTCAAACAACTAATAGGAAAAACGACCAAGTAGAATTTTCACTCAACGAAATAGCCATCAACTGACAAGCCCCATTGACCTTCGCCCCCGCATTTGCAAGGGAATAGAGGATTCGTATCGAAAGATATGTCTTATTCTTGTTTACTTGTAAACTTGTCTACTAGTCAAATCAATAGACAAGTTCTTCCCTTCCCACTCCCCATTTGTCCTCCCTTGCTTCGGGAGAGGACTGGAGAGAGGTTATTGCAACGGCTTTGCAGCATTGTTGTAAAGCCCGAACAGAAAGACTGAAAAGCCTATACAGCAACACTGCTACGGCTCATCAGTAAATAAAGGAAAATGAGTTTAGGATGCAAGTTCTTGTCATTTTCCCGTTTATTTCTTATCTTTGCAACCCAAAACAGTAATTATTAATCACTCAAAAAAATGAACACAATTATTTTAGCATTCACTATTTTCTTTGCGTTACGCCTTGTATCATTGGCTTATTCCATCTACAACGAGAAACGAATTGTCAAGGCCGGAGCAGTGCAATACGGCAAAACAAACTCCCTGTTACTCACCCTTGCCCACATTGCCTATTATTTTGGTAGTTTGTACGAGGCCTATGTTGGCGGACATACATTCGGTACATGGGCTTGGGCAGGTGTCGGTGTCATGACATTTGCCTACATCATGCTTTTCTACGTCATCTACCAACTACGCGACGTGTGGACGGTGAAGCTCTACATCGTGCCCAACCACCACATCGTCACAAGCTTCTTATTCCGCACTGTGCGCCATCCCAACTATCTCCTTAACATCATTCCGGAGCTCATCGGTGTGGCTCTACTCTGCCAGTCTTGGTTTACATTGACCATCGGATTTCCACTCTACTGCTGTCTATTGGCTGTCAGAATACGTCAAGAGGAAAGAGCTATGGCCGATTTGTGGAAACAATAAGAAACTAATATTCATCGCATGATCAATTCAATCAATATGAAACATCTCATCACGATTATCACATTACTATTCAGTATCAATCTAGCTGTATCGGCACAACATGCCAAAGCCGACCGAATCATCGGTACCTACATGACCGAGGGCGACAAAGGCAAGGTGGTCATCAGCAAAAACGGCAACGTATACAACGGTAAATTGGTATGGTCTATCACGCCCGGTGCACTCGACAAACACAATCCCGTTCCTGCCGAACGTACAAAAAAGCTGGCTGGAAAGAACATTATCACAGGCTTTCAATATACCGATGGCGACGTATGGGAGAAAGGGAAGATATACGACCCTGAAAGTGGGAAAACCTACAAGTGCAAGATTACCATGAAACCTAATGGCGACCTCATCGTAAGAGGATTCATCGGCATCTCGCTACTGGGCAGAAACACCGAGTGGAAACGAGCAAAATAAGAGCCCGGTATTCCTGCTATACACATAGAAATGACAAAGGCCGCAAATCGCTTCAATACGATTTGCGGCCTTTATTATAGGGAAACAACTTACTTACTTCTTGAGAAAGACTTTCGACAACCACTTACGTACGGGCATATCATAGTAATGCAACAGCACGTAGGCAAGAATAATGTTGGCGATAAGAATAGGAACGCCTACCGGCAAAGCCTGCTCCAAGGGCACATGATTATTCCATACCCACGCATAGAAGAGATAAAGCGAGGGGTAATGGATGGCATAAACAGGATAAGAGACGTCGCCCAAGAACTTACAAATCCAAGCCGATCGTTCGTCGGTAACGCTGCCCGATGCACCCAACCACACCAAAATGGGAAAGAATACAACCACGGCTACAGCATCGTAGATACCATTGGCCACAGCCGTTTCACCAAACTGCAAGTATGGCATAGCCGTCAATACCACGACAAACAGACCACAAATCCAGAAAGCACCGCGTATTTTGACCGGTCGGAACACACGCGACATGAGCAGACCGGCCGTATAACAGAAGAGCATTAAGAGCATTCCGGCATAGTGGAGGCCGTCGGCCATGGTCCAACCTACACCAAGATGGTAGCTTCCGGAACCATTTCCGATAGAGTACCAAGCCAAGCCGACACCCATCAAAGCGGTGAGAACAGCCAGCACTTTGGTTGGTAATCGGTGGATAAAGAGGGCATACAAGATATTCCCGATGTACTCCATGAAAAGCGACCAATACGGTCCGTTGAGCGGAAAAAGTTCACCATTGCCTCTAACTTCGATTCCGGCACCGGGCGCAGCGGGTATCATAAACATGGTACAAAGCATGGCCAACATCACCAAAGAGGTGGCTACATGGCTTCCATCCCACTTCACGCTGCCCTGCACGAGAAAGGAGATGGTGCCCAAAACGACACCAGCAATCACCATCGGATGCAAACGGATGAGTCGGCGTTTACAAAATTCACCTATCGACATGCGATTCCAACGGTCGTCGTAAGCATAACCGATAACGAAACCGGAAAGGATGAAGAAGAAAGGAACGGCCAAATAACCGTGGTTCCAAATCTGATCGGAGGGACTAGTAGCAAATCCTTCAAACAGATGGTAGATTAAAACCATGAGGGCAGCAATCCCACGCAAGCCGTCAAGAATGTCATAATGCGGTTTCGTGTCTGCAAAAGATGCAGCCGAAACGAGTTTAGTCATATTGTAGTTTGGTTTATTTCACAGGGATAGACACGAAACTTATCTCCTCGTAAGCATCGTTGATGCCATGTTCAAAGATCACCCCAACGTGATGAGCATCGAGCTTTACGATGTCAGAATAAGCCGAATGACCGGGATATATGGTCGTCATCAATTGCCAATGTCGGCCTCCATCAACACTCTTATGAATGGAAAGATTCTTTCGCTGTAACGAATGAGGATTGGAAAAAAGAAGTGTATGCTTGTTGAATGCCAAAATACTACCTTGACAGACAGGCTCTATCAAGTCGTCGTGGAACTGCATCTGCCCCATCGTCTTACCCCCATCACGGCTTAAAGCATAGGCGCGGACATGGGGATGTTGTGGATTGTAGTTGCGCATATTAAGCATCAAACGGCCATCGGACAACTCTACAACGCTGCTCTCATTGCCACCTTTCTCTTCTACAAGGCCACCTAAATGCCACGTCTTACCGGCATCGTCTGAATAAATAAGATGAGAATTATAGGTATTATCGCCCAAAGAAGAGTGATTGGCAGGCACAACCAAGCGCCCACGATGCGTATATCGCAACTGTATACCATGGCAAGGACCAGTGGCATACCATCCCCACGCAGGCGATTTCACGCTATCGGTAATCTCCTTAGGGGCCGACCAATGTCGTCCATCGGGCGTAGACGTAAGCACATAAACGCGACGTGGATAGCGCGAAGAGCCTGCCATCAGCTGAGATTCGGTATCTTTGCCATCGTTCCAACAACACACCAACACCACCTGCTTGCGCTGTGAATCGTAGATGGGAACCGGATTTCCGCAAACATCGTCGCCTGCATCCCACACAACAAAGAGGTCGCTCCACGTCTTCCCATTGTCTTTAGACGACTTCATCACTATATCTATGTTCCCCGTATCGGAACATCCATGACGCCGTCCTTCGGCAAATGCCAATAAATATTTAGGAGTGCGGATGATGGAAGGTATGCGAAAACAAGCATACCCAGCCTCACCACGAGAAAAAACAGTTGACAGTTGCGCACACAAAGTCAACTGTATCATGATAAACTGTATGATTAAAAAGAGCCGTTTCAAGGTTTCTGATACTTAGTTAGTTAGCCATTTCAGACATAAACTTGATTCTCACAAGTCTGATTTCATCCTCGGAATAGTCCTGACCTAGTTCTTTTAAGGCCGCTTCCATGCCGTCGGTCTCGCTGTCATGGAAATAGTCGTAGATATCATCTACATGGTCTTCGTCCATCACTTCTTCCAAGAAGTAGTCGATATTCAACTTCGTTCCACTGTAAACAATGGCCTCTACCTCTTCAAGCAGGGCGTCGAAATCGATGCCAAGAGCATCTGCAATGTCGTCTAACGCCACCTGTCGGTCGATATTCTGAATGATTTTCACCTTAATCATCGACTTCTTGGCCACCGTACGGACACGCAGTTCTTCGGGACGTTCAATGTCGTTGTCTTCGCAATATTGCTTGATAAGCTTCAAAAATTCATTTCCATACCGGTTGGCTTTGCCGATACCCACCCCTTGGATGTTCTTCAATTCATCCACACTGATGGGATACATCGTTGCCATCTGCTCCAAAGAGATGTCTTGGAAGATGACGTAAGCCGGTATTTGCATCTTCTGCGCGAGCGTCTTACGCAAATCCTTAAGCATCGAAAACAACTGAGGATCGAGCGCACATGTAGACTCTTCGCCCTCATCCTCGTCATACTTGTTGAATTCATTGTCCTCTACAATCATGAAAGATTGCGGATTCTTGATGAATTTCTTGCCTGCTGCGGTAAGTTTTAGAAGCCCGTAATTCTCCACATCTTTCTTGAGATAGCCGGCTATCAAGGCTTGCCGAATCACCGGATTCCATAGTTTGGAAGCGATTTCTTCACCGGCTCCGAACTCTTCTAATTGGTCGTGCTTATGCGAAACAATGTCATCGGTACCACGACCTTTCACGAAATCGATGATATACTCTTGTCTGAAATCTTCTTTCAGAACTTTCACAGCCTTCAGAATGACCAACAATGCCGTCTCACCCTCAATCTTTGTCTTGGGATGTAGACAGTTATCACAACTATGACAGTTATCATGTGGGTACTCCTCACCGAAGTAATGGAGGAGCATCTTACGCCGACATACAGAAGATTCTGCATATGCTGCGGTTTCTTGTAAGAGTTGTCGGCCGATGTCTTGCTCTGCCAATGGCTTGCCTTCCATAAACTTTTCGAGTTTCTGCAAGTCTTTATAAGCATAGAAAGCAATGCACATACCCTCGCCACCATCACGCCCCGCGCGACCGGTTTCTTGATAGTAGCCTTCCAAACTCTTGGGAATATCGTAATGAATGACAAACCTTACATCGGGTTTATCAATACCCATACCGAACGCGATAGTCGCCACGATGACGTCAATCTTTTCCATCAAGAAGTCATCTTGGGTCTGTGAGCGCGTCGCACTGTCTAGTCCAGCATGATAAGGTGCCGCCTTGATTTCATTGGCTAGCAACACCTGAGCCAACTCTTCAACTTTCTTACGCGACAAACAATAGATGATACCGCTCTTACCGGCATTCTGCTTGATGAAACGAATGATTTGCTTATCTATCTCTTTCGTCTTCGGACGTACTTCGTAATAAAGATTTGGACGATTGAAAGAGCTCTTAAACTCTTTCGCATCCATGATACCAAGGCTCTTCTTAATATCTGTACGCACCTTATCGGTGGCCGTAGCAGTGAGCGCTATGACCGGAGCGTTGCCGATTCTAGCAATTGTTGGACGAATATTTCGGTATTCAGGACGGAAGTCATGTCCCCATTCAGAGATACAATGTGCCTCATCTATGGCGTAGAAAGAGATTTTAACGGTTCTCAAAAACTCCACATTCTCATCCTTATTCAGCGACTCCGGCGCCACATAGAGCAGCTTGGTCTTCCCCATTCTCACGTCATCTACCACCTGTTGGATGGCAGCTTTGTTCAATGATGAGTTCAGATAGTGAGCCACTCCGCCATTCTCGCTCATGCCATTGACCACATCTACCTGATTCTTCATCAGTGCAATCAATGGAGAAATCACGATAGCTGTCCCCTCCATGATAAGAGATGGCAACTGATAACACAAGCTCTTGCCACCTCCGGTGGGCATCAATACAAACGTATCGTTACCAGCCATGAGATTACGAATGATAGCTTCTTGGTCGCCTTTGAACTTATCAAAGCCGAAGTAATTTTTCAATTGTTGGGTTAGATTAACTTCTTTCGTCATGTCAATAAGCAACTACTTATCCGAATAAGGAATGTCTTTCATTGTAAAATAGTATAAAGGACTGTAGGGACTCAGCCTTAAGCCGAGGCTAGTCCCTGCAGATGAGCCTTGTCCAACTGTGCTTTTGCATAGTCGAGTGACACTTCAAAGTTCTTCACATGTTTCGATGGAATCTCGAACATGGCATCCATGATCACCGACTCAACGATAGAACGCAGTCCACGAGCACCAAGTTTGTACTCCACAGCCTTGTCTACGATGAAGTCGAGCGTATCTTTAGCGAACGACAATTCAATGCCATCCATCTCAAAGAGCTTCACGTATTGCTTGATAATCGAGTTTTTCGGTTCTTCAAGAATGCGTCGCAAAGCATCTCTATCAAGCGGATTGAGATAAGTAAGTACCGGCAAACGACCGATAATCTCAGGTATCAAACCAAATGATTTCAGGTCTTGCGGGAGTATATACTTCATCAAATCCGTCTTATCTACGTTACGAACGTTCTGCACAGAGTTATATCCTACCACATGAGTATTCAATCGTTGCGCTATCTTACGTTCTATTCCATCGAACGCACCGCCACAAATAAATAGAATATTCTTCGTGTCTACGTGGATATACTCTTGATCCGGATGCTTACGACCGCCCTGTGGAGGTACGTTTACCATCGTTCCTTCGAGCAGTTTCAAGAGTCCTTGCTGTACACCTTCGCCACTGACATCGCGCGTAATGGATGGATTATCGCTCTTACGAGCAATCTTATCTATCTCATCGATGAACACGATACCGCGCTCAGCAGCTGGAACATCATAGTTAGCCACCTGCAACAAGCGGCTCAAAATGCTCTCAACATCCTCTCCTACATATCCTGCTTCGGTGAATACGGTAGCATCTACAATGGTAAAAGGAACGTCAAGCAACTTCGCTATGGTGCGAGCCAAAAGAGTTTTACCTGTTCCTGTGCTTCCCACCATAATAATATTGCTCTTCTCAATCTCCACTCCACTCTCGTCTTTCGGTTGTTGCAGACGCTTATAGTGGTTATAGACCGATACCGACAGATAGCGTTTGGCCTCATCTTGGCCTATGATATACTGATCAAGATATTTCTTGATTTCCTTCGGCTTCGGCACTTTCTTGAGTTTGAAGGCTTCTCCCTCCTTCTTTTCCTGAGCATTAGGAGTAGTGATGCCTGTAGACTTTACAATCTCATAGGCTTGTTGTGCACAGTTCTCACAGATGTATCCGTTGAGCCCTGTAATCAACAATTTCACCTCTTTCTCACTTCTTCCGCAGAAGCTACATACCTTTTTCTGTGTTGACATTTTTGCCTTCGTTTATTTCTTACGCACAAGTACGGTATCTATCATGCCATACTCCTTGGCCTCTTCCGCGTTCATCCAGTAGTTGCGATCCGAGTCTTGCCATACTTTCTCAAAGGGAGTATGCGAGTGATTTGATATAATGGTATAGAGTTCTTTTTTGAACTTCTGGATTTCCTTGGCTTCAATCTCAATATCGGAAGCCTGTCCTTGCACGCCACCAAGTGGCTGATGAATCATCACACGGCTATGAGTCAATGCCGAGCGCTTGCCTTCTTGACCGGAAACGAGCAATACGGCAGCCATCGAAGCAGCCATACCGGTACAGATAGTAGCCACATCGCTGGAGATAAACTGCATCGTATCGTAGATACCCAAGCCGGCTGTGACGCTTCCACCGGGGCTATTGATGTAAATAGAAATATCTTTTCCGCTGTCTACAGAGTCCAAATACAGCAACTGTGCTTGCAATGTATTGGCGGTATAGTCGTCAATTTCAGTTCCAAGGAAGATGATACGATCCATCATCAAACGCGAGAACACATCCATCTGTGTCACGTTCAACTGGCGTTCTTCCAAAATATAGGGATTCAAATATTGTGCCTGCGCCTTTACCACATCATCAATCATCATCCCGTTCATACCGAGATGCTTGGTGGCATACTTTCTAAAATCGTTCATTTGTTATTTTTTCCTTTCGTTTATGTAGATAAAAATAGAGGTTAACGACCCTCTTTTCAAATCTTGTAGGAACAAAGATAATAAAAAAAGTCGATAACCTCTTAATGATAAGAAGTTTTTTTATGTCGACAAATGCGAAAACTTCGCACCGACAACTTCCTTGAATTATTCTTCCATCAGTTTGTTGAAGTCGTCAAGAGAGATTTCTTTCTCGTTCAACTTCACAACATTCTTCAAGACAGCACCGAGCTTACGGTCAACAGCTCTGTTCACGAAGCCATCGAGATTCTCACGCTTCTTCAACAATTCCTGAGCTCCCTGCTCGATATATTCTTCAGGAATATTGTTCATACCGTACTGTGCAAACTGAGCACGAGTGGTCTCCTTAGCCGACTCAAGTACGTCTGCATCTTCCACCTTAATATTATGTGCTGCCACCAGCTGCTCCTTAATCAAGTGCCATGTCAACTCCTTGATGCTCTGCTCATAGTTCTTTTCTACGAACTCTTCGCCACGCTCCTTGTTGTTTTGCAGCATAACGCGCTTCAACAATGCATCAGGATATTCGAGTTTACCAACTTTCTTCTCGCAGTATGCACGTACATCGAGGATAAACTTGTAATCGCTATCGGTTGCCAACTGAGCCTTCAAGCCCTCAGCAATCTTATCGCGGAACTCCTTCTCATCCTTTACTGCATCCTTACCGAAGACACTATCAAACAATTCTTGGTCTACTGCATGCTTCTGGAAGCGCTGTATTTCTGTAATCTGATAGCTGAAATCACCGGTATGTTCGCCCACCTGTGCACGATCAATCTTCAACAATGAAGATACTTCTGTGTCGTTTTCAGGATATGCTTTGCGAGGATTGAAGGTAATAATATCACCCAGCTTAGCACCATCGAAGAGTTTCTTCTGGTCGTCTACCTTGATATAGCTAGGCATCAACGCCGCAGCCTCAACCGTGATACCACCTTCTTTGGTGTTACCCTGCTCGTCGAGCTCGCGCAAATCGCCTTTCAACATATCGTTTTCTTGATAGTCTTCAACCTTACCATAGTTGCCTGAGCGAGACGCAAACATATCTACTTGGCGATCGATAAGCGCATCGTCTACGGTAATATTGTAATAGTCAATCTTGTTATGACCATTCAAATCGCACTGGAATTCAGGTGCTACGGCAATATCAAAGGCGAATGTGTAAGGAGCTTCCTTTGATAAGTCTTGTGGTTCCTGCTTCTCTGAAGGAAGAGGTTCGCCCAACATCTGAATCTTATTGTCTTGGATATACTTGTAAAGTTGGTCACCTACGAACTTGTTGATAGCGTCCATCTTGGCAGACTCGCCGAATTGCTTCTTGATAAGTCCCATAGGAACCATACCGGGACGGAACCCCGGGAAGTTAGCCTTCTTGCGATAATCTTTCAATGTCTTCTCGACTTGCTCTTTGTAATCTGCTTCTTCGACTGTAACGGTCAACAGACCATTGATCTTGTCGGGATTTTCAAATGAGATATTCATCTTCGATGTTTTGTTTATTATTTATGTTTTTTATTATTCTTGTTCTTTCATTAAGCAAAGACCATGCCAAAAGCCGGTAACTGCCAATACTTTACAATGGGATGCAAAATTACAAAATTAACTGTGTTCCTGCAATAAGTTAACTTCTTTTTTAGTATTTCTTACAAATCTTATAGACGCCGCGCCGCTTTTCTCCGTATCTTTTATTATTTTTGCGGTCTATATATACGCAATACAAAATATAATAGGCATTAGATTATGTTGAAATTCAAGTACTCGCTCTTAGCAGCGATGGCCCTGCTATCGTGCACATTTACGTCTTGTATTCAGGACGAAGCACAGAATGCAGAAGCCGACATTACAGCTTGTGCTTTGCCCAATACAAGCATGCTCATTCGTACTCCGGTTATCACCAACGACGAGGTGAAGTTCTATATCAACGGTTGGAACGATGTAACCAAGCTCGCTCCCACTTTTACACTCACCGATGGAGCAACTATAGAACCAGCAAGCGGAACTGTAAGAAACTTCATGACACCCCAAACTTACACCGTCACTTCGCAAGACGGACAATGGAAAAAGACCTACAAAGTGTCTTTCATCTCTGACGACCCGGCCACAACGTATCATTTTGAAAAAATCAAATACTTCGTCGCAAAAGACTATGTACACGGGAATGGTCAAGATAAAGAGTACTACCAAATATTTACTGACAACACATCCGACGGCGGAATCATGGATTGGGCTAGCGGAAATGCCGGTTACAAGATAACACATAGCCAAGACGCCCCCGACACTTACCCCACTTGTCAAGCCGAAAATGGGTTCATCGGAAAATGCGTCAAGCTGGAGACAAAGGATACTGGCAAGCTTGGTAAGAGGTTCAAAGCACCGATAGCAGCTGGCAACTTATTCACAGGAGAGTTCTCCAGCAACCTCTTTGTAGCCAATATGGCCACACTAACCCACTTTGGTGTACCCTTCCGTAAGACTCCAACTTACCTGACAGGTTTCTACAAATACAAGGTAGGAGCAAAGGTTACCGATGCCAATCTAGACGAGGTAAAAGGTCAAAAAGATACATTCGACGTCTATGCAGTATTCTTCGAGACTTCTAAAGACACACCTTTTCTCGACGGCACAAACTCGCTCACAAGCCCCAATATCGTCTCTATGGCACGCCTCACCGAAAAGAAAGAGACCGACGAATGGACGTTCTTCTCCATCAAATTCCAACCCATGAACGGCAAAACCATTGATGCCAACAAGCTCAAAGAGGGCAAATACAGTTTGGCTATCGTCATGTCTTCGAGCATCGATGGCGCAAAATTCATTGGAGCAGTGGGCAGCACGCTCTATATAGACGAAATGGAATTGCTTTACGAATAACTTTAAACAATGAAAATCAAATTCACTTTGGCATTGCTCTTTGCAGCCGTAGCCACCAACATACAAGCGCAACAAGAGCGCGATCAAAACATTATCAACTCCGAGAAAAACGGATGGGAGTACGAAGTTCGTGCCGGTATCAACATCGGTGGGGCTACCCCTATCCCCCTTCCTGTCGAGATTCGCAGCATCGACAGTTATAATCCTAAGTTCGCAGGTTCGATTGAAGGTATCGTCACACACTGGTTTGATAGCCAAAAGCAGTGGGGCATGTCTGCCGGATTGCGTTTAGAGAACAAGGGAATGGAAACTGGTGCCACGGTCAAGAACTACAGTACCGAGATTATCAACGACGGTAACCGCGTTGCCGGCTACTGGACCGGTTATGTAAAGACCAAATATAGCAACACGTTGCTCACTCTTCCAGTCATGGCCAACTACCGTTTCAACAATCGTTGGAAGGTTCGTGCAGGCCTATTCGCATCGCTACGACTCGACGGCGACTTCTCCGGACACGTGTCAGACGGTTATCTGCGTCAAGGAAATCCCACAGGTGAGAAGATAGTATTCAACGATGGGAAGACCGCAACTTACGATTTTACCAACGACTTACGACGTTGGCAATGGGGCGCACAGATAGGTGGAACATGGCGAGCATACAAACATTTCTCGGTAAATGCCGACTTCACATGGGCTTTCTCCAATATCTTTAAGGGCGACTTCAAGACCATTACGTTCAATATGTACCCTGTATATCTAAACGTAGGGTTCGGTTATCAGTTCTAAGCAGACAGAAACAAAGGGCTACAAAGCCATACATTGAGCACCGGGGACAATCTAACGAAAATGGAGATTGGCCCCGGTTTACGTATCAAATAAATAGAATAACAATTGATAAACAATGCAAACCTAAAAGCATTCGGCTACATCGGGAGTATACTTTCGGACAAACATAGAGCCATTACTTATATACCATGGTTGTATGCAGTTTTATTTCATTCTATTCTTTTTAGAGTTTCCATTATCTCTGAATATATCTTTGGCTTCTTTTGTTCATCTAAGTTAACTCCTTCAATGATTTGCTTTATAAATCCTTTCTTATCAACAATAAAGGTTGTTGGATAGCTTTTAACTCCTAAAACATTATTTAAAATGATTAAAAACTTACCTGTCAATTCACTAGTTTTAATCTGAATATTATGAATATCAACAAAGTCTTTTAAAGGAAACTTTTTATTTAGCCATTGAGACTTAATCGTAAAATCGTCTTCATTAATAAATTTTATCATCCAAACAATGCTATCTCCTTTCTTAATATACTTAAGTATCTGAAAAGGCGATTTACCTGTTTTATACAAACTATCCATCTCAGACATTTCATAGTAAGTATTAGTCAAAGTCTCTCTAAATATATTATGCTTATTATTCTTAAACATAGGAGAATCTTTCAACGATGAAAATTGTCCAAATGAATCTATTTGATTGAATATCATTATTATGAAGAACAGGAGCATTCTAGTCGAATTACTTTTTCTCATAAACTTTATATTTAGTTTATGTGATTATATACAATATTGCAATTTACAACTTTCTATTTCGTGTTCAAAGCATTTTTTATCCTTTATAATACACTATAAGCCACGAAAAAAAGGAAATGACACAAATAAACAAATAGTTTATCAAAACATATCGAACTCTTACAAATATGCAATTGCCCAAAACCGTACGAACTTTGCCGTCCGGTGCGGGAGAATGCTAAGCGAAAATCGGGTAAACTTACAAACTCATCAACCCAGAAAACTACTCCGCTTCGCGCTTTCTCTTCTCTTCGTCTATCGTTTGGAAGTCTTTTTTGCGCAACACGAAACTGTTACTCAAGTATTTCTCACGTACAATCTTATTACTAGCCAACTCTTCCGGATTACCTTGAAACAATATCTTACCCTCGAATAAAAGGTAAGCACGATCAGTAATCGTGAGTGTTTCCTGCACGTTGTGGTCGGTAATCAAAATACCGATATTGCGATATTTCAACTGCCAGACGATGTGCTGAATGTCTTCAACAGCAATAGGGTCGACACCAGCAAAGGGTTCGTCGAGCATAATAAACTTTGGATTGATAGCCAAACAACGCGCTATCTCGGTACGACGACGCTCACCTCCCGACAGTTGATCGCCTTTATTCTTGCGCACCTTACCCAAGCGAAACTCGCGAATCAACGTTTCCAAGCGTTCAAGTTGCTGTTCGTGGTTGAGCTGTGTCATCTCCAATACCGACATGATATTGTCTTCCACACTCATCTTACGAAACACACTGGCCTCTTGAGGCAGGTATCCGATACCTTTACGGGCACGCTTATACACCGGATCATAGGTTATTTCCTCGTCGTTGATGTACACATGTCCCTCGTTCGGCACCACCAATCCCGTCGTCATATAGAACGAAGTGGTCTTGCCGGCACCATTCGGTCCCAACAATCCTACGATTTCTCCTTGTCGCACATTGATACTTACACCGTTGGCCACCGTGCGCTTTCCATAGCGCTTCACCAGTCCCTCGGTGCGCAACACCATTCTTTCTTCATCGCCATGCAACTGTACGTTGTCCGTCTCGTTCATCGTTTTATCATTTCGTTGTTTCGATGCAAAGATAAAAAGAAAAATCGGAAGTCGTCCTATTTTTCCTAAAGAGTGCTATTCTGTAGTATTAACAGGATGTCATATCTACGTCAAAAACGAAATCGGGATGCCCGTTTGAGACATCCCGATTTTGATTATTGTTTGTAAAAAACTCGTTCGTTAAGCATATTCAAGGCTGGATCTATAAATTAGCTTTGTTATATTTTGAGCTTTTTTTTGAGGTCAAAATGCAAGAGAGTAAAGGAGTGTAGCGAGCTACACGACTGAACGAACTTACATTTTGAACCAAAAAGAAGCCAAAAGATAACAAAACGTATTTCATAAAAATTTAATGACTATATGCGGTGGTAATTTATAGAACCAGCCTCAAATGTTTCTGAGCGATTTTATCAGCTTTATCCTCGTTCGCCACATTGACCTCCGAGAGCGTAAAACTCTTCTTGTCGGGCGAGAAAGTTTGTGTATAGTAGGCCGACGTACCGGTGGGTTCATCTACCAACTGAAGCTTCCCATCAACATAGGTGAAACGATATTTCTCATCTTTCGACTTAAATTCATTCTTGCTATCAGCCCAAACCACGACGGCATTGCTTGTTTTGTCGAAAGCGACCGTAGGCACTGTGATAACATTTGTAGCCTCTTCGGCCGTTGCCATATTAGTCCATTTACCTTCCAAAGTAACAGGATTTACCATCTCTTTTGTCATACTTTTCTCAGCTTTCATGACTTCGTTTTTATCACAAGAAACCATACCTACTGATACAATTAGAGCGAAAATCAGCGTGAAAATTTTGTTATTGTCCATTTTGTTATCCTTTCAATTAAATAATAACATTTGCGTTTATTGCGCTGCAATAATTAATATGCAAATTCCATACACACAACTTTTTTAAATGTTTTTTTAAAATTTGAATCGCGAAAGAGATTTTATTAACATCTCAACTAGCCCATTCAGATATTAATATATCCCCACTTCTCAGTCTTAACTCTTCACCCTTAATTTACTGCAAGCTTGGAGCAACGATGCTGAGAAGCTACTTCAGCACTGCTGAAAAGTTCATGCAGCAATACTGCCAAGCCTCCGCAATATACAAAGAATTCGTTATTATCAAGTCCATATCCCCAAAGAGAGACGGTGTACACACCACAGCTGTCCCAACAAAATAATGCAAAGCAAGCCCCATCAACATTAAATTTGCACATGTCTTTGATTTGCTGTAACTTTGTCGATACCGAGTTTGAAGCCTCGGCCATTCTAATCTGTATCGTAATATGAAAATAGTCTATGGTTTTGCCCAGTCGCCTTTTGGCGAAATAGTGGTTGCTCGAACGTTCGAAGGATTCTGCGATGTGCAGTTTCTAGGCACCAATCGCATGGCTGTCATTCACGAGTTGGCAGCGCGTTGGGGTACTTATACAGAGACGGTACAAAATGACACGATAGCCCAAACCGTTGAGCGCGTCATCTTCGAAGGCTATCAGCACGAGTTGCCCATACGGCTTTATGGAACCGATTTCCAACGTTCGGTGTGGCAAGAGGTACAGAAGATTCCGATTGGCACCACTATGTCATATCAAGAACTTGCTACCCGGCTGGGTAAACCGAGTGCCGTTCGTGCCGTGGCTACAGCCGTGGCACGCAATCCTTTGGCCATGATAGTGCCATGTCATCGCGTCGTACATAAAGACGGAACAACCGGACAATACCATTGGGGGGCAGAACTCAAGAAACAACTTATTGCATGGGAAAAGTCGAAGTTGACTCGATAAGCCGTCAGGCCGTCACTCCCGACGAACTCTTCTCGCTCGTAGGCGACATCCTGCGAGCCGATGGAACAGTACCCGTAAGCAAGATGATGCACGACGTATTGGTACTTGCGTGCCACGAAGCGCTCATGGGGACACACCAATCTTTCGGCAATCTCTTTGCACAGGTAGACTTCCTCTGTCGGCATCATCATGTATCGATAGCCGATACAGTGGCAATCCAACGTATGAGACACGACAGTAACCGCAATGAACAGCTCTCTGCCGAACAACTAGGCTACGACTTACGTGCATTGGCCGTATTTATATCAGCTATCTTCCATGTAGATATTCCCTCATCATTGGTTGGCAAATTGCCTACCCTCTCTGCCCGACCGGGACATGAGATACACCACATAGACTATCGATACTTGCGCTGTATCGTGCGTACCTATAACGAACAGCACTTCACAGCCGTGGTCGATGCCGATGTAGAAGAGCACACGGTGACGGTAGACTATGCTACCGAACCACACCTTATATATATATATGAATTGTTACACGAGGGGGTACAGCTCAATCTGTTGGACTTTAGCGTGGCCGACGGTGGCGAGAAAAATCACTTGAGACCCCTTCCGTCATCGGTCATCGTGGTGGAACCCGATTATCTGATAGACATTAGTAGCATTGCACGATGCTTCACCGACTATGGCCATCACCCTCTTTCATACGTCGTCAACAGCATGTCTCCGGCCGCAAACTCGCAAGCCATCCTCGTGGGAAACTTTGCCGGAGCCGCCCTCGACGACATTATCAACTGTGGGGGCAACTATTCGTGGAGCGAGACTTTTAAGAATAATTTCAAAGAGAAGGCACTGGAATACTGTACATGCGACGACCTGAATCGTCGGGAGAACTTTAAAGTGGCGGCGCAACGACAGGTAGAAAATATAAAAGAGGCAGTAGACCAACTCTTCGATCATGATTTCGACCGTGAAAAAGCGATTCTCGAACCCTCGTTTGTTTGCGAGCGGCTCGGTATCCAAGGACGTGTCGACTTGATGACAACCGACTTTGAACTGTTGGTGGAACAGAAATCAGGCAGCAATTTCAGCATACAGACCGGCCGCCCTAATGAATATGGCAGCTTCCAAAAAGAAGACCACTACGTACAGTTGCTACTCTATTACGGAGTATTGAGACAGAACTTCAACCTCGGAAGCAACAAGACCGACATACGACTGCTCTACTCCAAGTACCCTTTACCGGGCGGTTTAGTGGTAGTCAACTACTACCGAAAACTGTTTCAGGAGGCCATTCTACTTCGCAACCGACTGGTAGCTGCGAAATACGACATGGCTTTGAACGGTTTTGAAAAAATACTTCCACAGCTCAATCCTGCTACTTTGAACGAAGCAGGACTGGACAATCGCTTTTTCCAACAGTGGATATTACCACAAATCAAAGCCGTAACCGAACCGTTGACACGACTCTCCCGACTGGAACATGCATACTATTGCCGTATGATGACCTTTGTGTATCGGGAGCAATTGGTATCGAAGGTGGGAGCTCAAGAAGGTGTTGGCAATTCTACAGCCGACCTTTGGAACATGCCGTTGGCACAGAAGAAGGAGACCGGCAACATTTATACTGACTTGCAAATCATCAAACGCACGAAGAGTTCGGCTTACAATGGATACGACACAATAACCCTTGACGTACCCACACAGGGCGAAGACTTCTTGCCGAACTTCCGTCGTGGCGACATGATTTATCTCTATGCGTATCGCCATGGAGACGTACCCGATGTGCGTAAAGCTTTACTTTTCAAGGGCGCATTGGTGGAAATCACGACCGGCAGACTCGTCGTGCACCTCAACGATGGACAGCAAAATCCTCATATCTTATCGCCCGAAGCCGACGACGGCATGTGCTATGCTATTGAGCATGGAGGTAATCTAGGGGCTACCTCGTCTATCCGCAGCCTTCATAAATTTATTACCGCACCACAATCGCGCCGCGACCTGCTTTTGGGACAGCGTGCGCCACGCATCGACCGTTGCGTGACGCTCTCACAAAGCTATCATCCCGACTACGACAATATTGTGTTGCACGCTCGGCAGGCAATGGATTATTTCCTGTTGGTAGGGCCTCCCGGCACCGGGAAAACGAGCATGGCACTACAGTATTTGGTACGCGAATTCCTCGCACATCAAGAGGAGAACCCCTCCATACTGCTGATGAGTTACACCAATCGAGCCGTAGACGAAATCTGCGGAATGCTTTCAGAGCATAGACTTCCTTATATTAGAATAGGTAATGAGTATACTTGCGATGCAAGATTCCACGACCAGCTGCTCAGCAACCTGATAGAAGAGAGTCCTAGACTCGATGTCATCAAGCAGCGATTGCTCGGTATGCCCATCATTGTAGGGACTACCAGCACTATTCAGAACAAGTCGTATATCTTCGATTTGAAGCACTTCACACTCGCCATCGTGGACGAAGCAAGCCAAATATTGGAACCCGGACTGGTGGGATTGCTCACCTATCCCGACCGTTTTATACTCATTGGCGACCACAAACAGTTGCCGGCCGTGGTGCAACAAGACGCTTCAGAGTCGGAAGTGGATATTCCTGAATTGGTAGACATAGAACTAGACAACTGCCGCCATTCGCTTTTCGAGCGATTGGTGCGTTGGGAACGCCACGAACATCGTACCGACTTTGTAGGCGTATTGAATCGACAAGGGCGTATGCACCCTGATATTGCCGACTTCCCGGCACAGCAATTCTATGCCAACGAACAGTTGCAAGCCGTGCCACTCCCCCATCAGCGCGAGACGCGATTGCCCTATTTAGCGCCTGCCAAAGACAGTATGGACGAGCTATTAAAGTCTCATCGCATGGTATTTATTGCCTCCCAATACTGTCGGCAGCCTCATCTCTCGGATAAAGTGAACACACACGAGGCCGCCATTGTAGCCGATGTAGTAGAGCGCATCTATCGTTTTTATGGCGAACGGTTTGATGTTTCGAAGACCATCGGGGTCATTGTGCCTTACCGTAATCAGATTGCCATGATACGAAAATGTATCGAGAAACTGGGTATCCCGGCTTTGGAACAAATCAGTATTGACACTGTAGAACGCTATCAGGGTAGCCAGCGCGATGTCATCGTGTACTCGTTTACCATCCAACATAGCTATCAACTTGATTTCTTAGCTGCTACTTGCTTCTTGGAAGACGGACAAATCATCGACCGCAAACTCAATGTGGCGTTGACACGCGCCCGTCAACAACTGATATTGACGGGCAATCGAGACATATTACAAGGCAATCGCCTTTTCTCACAGTTAATGAAATATGTGAAAGAGAAAGGCGGAATGCTAAGATAAGAATATTCTATCATCTCGTTTATTAGGTACTCTGATATTGTAAGCATTTCCATTTGTGTATAAATTGCTATACAAAATTCATGCTTAAGAAGCCTTTGCCACCCTATATAAGTTATATGTGGGTGTACTCATATCTCCTATGGTGAGAGTTTAGGCTTCAGTATTGATACTTGCGAAGATGCCGTGCATGATGTGGGAAACCTACCTTTTGTTACAGTTGTAACAATGGATGACGGACTTATAAACGAAGAGAAAGGACGCATATATAGTAGCCATAAATCCCAGTGGAATCAAAGTAGATAAACCGATTGACTTTAACGGTAGGCAGCTACAATTGGTATACTCAGTAGGTAGAGCCACCTATAATCAGAAACAGCATACTGTGAAACTTGGAGCCGTTAGTGCAAGTATCTTCCATGTGATGCCTTGACGCAAGCTTGTAACAAACAAATTATAGATAACAAGAATGAAATAGCGAAATAAAGGTTATATATAGATGTAAAAATTCTATCCTAAAAACTTACAAAATATTCATACATATCTTAATATTTGCAAGTAGTAAATAACCCATCAAATATATCACTTTAGAGATAAGAAGCTCAAAACCATTTAAAACATCAGACATCTATGAGAAAAGTATTATTAGTTATAGTATTCATGCTATGCTCAATAGCAGGGTTTGCACAATACAATATAGGTACATTTTGGTTTAAACCCAAAGTGGGTTTGAGCATAGCCAATGTAACAAACTCTGATGCTACCGGCCCTAGATATGGAATAGTAGCCGGTGGAGAGTTTGAGTATCAAGATACAGAAAGTATCAGTTTCAGTATTGGTGCTTTGTATTCGATGCAAGGAGCAGTCAGCATAATTAACCAAGGGTGAAATAGTGTTAACAGCACTTTGAAACTCGACTATATCAATATACCCATTTTAATGAATGTAACTTTTGTCCGTCACTTTTCTGTTAAAGCTGGTATACAACCGGGGGTGAGACTGAATAATGCAGTAGAAACAAGATTTGCAGGCGACACATACCCATATTCTGTTTATGGTGTCAGACTCTTTGATATTTCATTGCCTGTAGGTATAGCCTATGAGAACCGTAACATAATGCTTGATTTGATGATTAACGAAGGGTTAATCACAGCCCATCCCAACACAAGTGCCAAAAATATAGCAGTCCAACTAAGCGTGGGGTATCGTCTGAAACTATAATTTGAGCGTAGGTACACAGCCTCTCACAAATGTTAATAAAATAATATAAAGTTTTATTTGAGTAAAAATCGTTAGGTCATTTGTAACTTTCATGCTTGTCACCCCCTCTTTGCTTTAGAGAGTTTAAAGAGATAATATATCTATAAATAACAAAAATTAGAAACAAGTATGAAAAAAATCATTTTATCAGCAGCATTGATGTTGACTACAGTAGCAGCATTCGCACAACACGCAGTAGGTTCGTTGACAATCCAACCTAAGATTGGTATAAACATCGCTAACTTGACTAAGTCAGACGCCGATGCACGTATTGGCTTGGCAGCAGGTGCAGAACTCGAATATCAAGCTTCTGATATCGTCAGCGTAAGTGCCGGTGCGTTGTATTCAATGCAAGGAGCCAAGGTTCATAACTTGACGACTAAACTCGACTATATCAATGTTCCTATCTTGGCAAATGTATATGTTGCTAAAGGCTTAGCTGTAAAATTGGGTATCCAACCGGGCTTCAACGTGAACAGCCAATACAAGCTTAAAGTTGGAGATGAAAGTTCTACTAAAGACATTGACGTGAAAACAGTAGACTTCTCTATCCCTGTTGGTCTGTCATACGAATACAACAACTTCGTGGTTGATGCTCGTTACAACTGGGGATTGACCAAGATTTCAGACTTTTCTGACACCAAGAACAGCGTATTCCAAATTACATTGGGCTATAAATTCGGTTTGTAAAAATATCAATTATACTGATATAAGAGAGCTTCCGCATTAGTGGAAGCTCTTTTTATTTATATAATGGGCACTAACTATGGGCAGTCCATTATTGTTAAAAGATATAAATAAAGTAACGATATTTGTATAAAAATTTGTTACACAAGCTACTTTACACTATATTTGCGAATGTAACAACAATTAATTCTAAATTATAAACCTTATGAAAAAGACTCTATTAGTAGCTGCCATGATGCTATCTTCTGTAGCAATGTTTGCACAACATGCTGTCGGTTCAATCACTGTTCAACCAAAAGTAGGCTTGAATCTTGCCAATTTTACAAAATCTGAAGGTGATATCAGGGTAGGTTTGGCAGCTGGTGCTGAGTTTGAATACCAAGTAACCGATATGGTTAGTATCAGTGCCGGAGCTCTTTATTCTATGCAAGGAGCAAAAGGAACAGAGGTAGTTAATGGAATTAATATCGCAGCCACAGCTAAATTAAATTATATCAATATCCCTATCATGGCCAATGTATATGTTGCTAAGGGATTCGCTGTAAAACTTGGAATCCAGCCGGCATTCAAAATAAGTAGTTCTTTAGAGGGTAAAGCTAACGGAATCAAAGCTTCTAAAGATATAGATGAAATTAAGTCGTTTGACTTTTCTGTTCCTGTAGGTGCCTCATACGAGTTCAACAACTTTGTAGTTGATGCTCGTTACAATTGGGGATTGACAGAAATTATCAAGGAAAGTTCAGCCAAGAACAGCGTATTCCAGATTACATTGGGTTATAAATTTGACCTCTAAAAACAGCAATTTTAATAATATAAAAGAGCTTTCGCTAATGCGAAAGCTCTTTTTGTTGGTATTATCAACTATATTTCTCATATTTTGTAGCTATCTTTGTAATTGATAAACCGTATATACTAAGGTCGCATGAAAATATATATTGTCGTTCCTTGCTACAATGAAGAGGCGGTATTGCCTTGGAGTATCAACCATTTGCAGACGCTCACCGAACGCCTCAAACAAGAAGAGGAAGTGGAAGCCCGACTCTTATTCGTCGATGATGGTAGTCGAGATGGTACATGGAAGCTCATCACAGACTATGCTCGGCAATATCAAAACGTATCGGGACTGAAGCTATCGCACAACGAAGGGCATCAAAATGCACTATGGGCAGGACTGGAACAGACCGTTGGAAAATGCGATGCAGCCGTTTCGATAGACGCAGACTTACAAGACGACGAGACAGCCATTATTGAAATGGCTCGCCAAGTAAAGACGGGGAAAGACATTGTGTACGGTGTTCGCAAGCGCAGAGACACAGATACGGCTTTCAAACGCGTCTCAGCACAGTTGTTTTATCGTTTGATGAAGCAGGTAGACAAGGAGACTGTGTTTAATCATGCCGACTTCCGCATGATGACATCACGTGCTATTGAGGCGCTCATGCAGTATTCCGAGCGCAACTTATTCCTTCGCGGTGTGGTGAGACAATTAGGCTTTAACGAGGGATTTGTGTATTATGACCGCACCGCCCGCGTAGCCGGAGAGTCGAAATATCCATTCCGTAAGATGCTGGCTTTCTCTATAGACGGCATCACTTCTTTCTCTGTTGCACCCTTAAAGTGGATTACTGTCATCGGATTAGCGATGATGCTAGTATCTGTGGTGGCAATTATATATGCTATTATCGAGCATATAGCCGGCAAAACGGTAGCCGGTTGGACCTCACTTTTGGCTTCATTATGGTTTATTGGCGGCATCGTGACTACCGGTATCGGCGTTACGGGCATCTATGTCGGTAAGATTTATACCGAAGTAAAGCGCCGCCCACGTTATTTTGTAGACGAGCGCATAAACCTATAGAAGTATATCGTATCTCTCACCTCAGCTATTCGACGTGCCGAATGCCAATCACTGACAAAGCGATAATCTTGATGTTTGCTCACAAAAGCATCTTTCTCAGAGGCTTTCAACATAACAATACCTCTCATCGGGCGGTCTAGTTCAAATTGTCGAATGCGGTCACCGGCATAGAAATCAGTTCCAAAGAAGTGGTGCATCGGGGTCTCAAGATATTGGTAAACAGGCTCTTTAGGATAACGATGATTGATAAATTCGGCCAAAGGACGCTCGCTTTTCACATTGAGTACAGTAGGAAGAATGACTCCATCAAGCAACATGAAAATCACAAAAACAATACTAAACATGTGTGCCACCATCAAATGGCGGGTGCTATAAGGTTGAGAATGGCGCACCGCCGTGTAGAAAGCGGGAATCCCTATAAGCACAGGAAGTGCGAGCAAGAGAATGTTTCCAAAATGCAGAGGGGCATTCTCCAGTGCACGAAGCATCAATATATTCTCATCGGCATGCTTCCCATGGAAAACAGTATCGGGTATAACGCCGGTTCTAATAGTGATGAAAGCAACCACAACAACAAACCCGATAACACTCAGTGTAGCCACAAAAGTATTCACAGTACGACGATGCTGTTGAACAAGACTGACGATATACTGAGCCAACAGTAGTGCCATGAACGGATAACAGGGTAGTAGATACACACTGCGCTTGCTTGATGGAATGCAATAGAAGAACAGGGTTAGTCCGAAAGCCAACCACGTGAACAATTGGAAAGAGTCACACGTACGAAGCTGGCGTAACCCGTTGACGATTCCTTGCGGACGTTTCCACTTAATAGAGAAAAGCGAAAAGACAGCCAATAATGTCCAAGGGGTCCACCCCACAAGCAGTGTCATGAAATTGTAAGTAAAGGGATGCTCATGCGAAGAATAACTCATCGTACCGGTGAATCGACCGAAGTTCTCTTCCATCACCAAACTGATGAAGTTATCACCGGCCTGATGATAAGCGGCAATATACCACAATGAGGGAATGATGCAGGCTGCAATAGCCAGCAAAGTGAGCTTTCCAAACACCTTCCACCAACATACTCCACGAATCAACATGAACACGCCAATAACAAAACAAGGCAGGATGATGCCTACAGGTCCTTTGGTCAAGGCTGCCCCACTCATGCTCAGAACGGCCCAAATGGGGAATCCACGCATACCACGTTCCCACCAACGGTAAAGCAACCAATAACTGCCGACCATGCAAAGCGTCAATACCATGTCGACACGACATGCCATTCCAGCCCTATGAACCTCGAAAGCCGAGAGTGTCAACATCGCTGTCATAAAGGCAATACTTGCATCTTTGCGGCGCGAATTGAACAGATAGCCACCTACAGTCATAGCGATGAGCGACAAAGCAGAAGGCAAACGGGCTGTAAACTCGCTGACATAGCCTTGCGGAAGCGAAAGGAGGGCGATAATCCAATGGAAAAATGGTGGCTTATAAGGGATATCACCACCATTGTTGATAGGCAATATCCAGTTGCCATCTTTCAACATGCTCAACGCCACCACGGCCTCGCGCGGTTCACCTTTAGAATAAAATTCGGTGAGACCAAGGAAAGGCAACGTAGTGACGAAGGCTACAAATAAGAGTGTCCACAACAATACGCTTCTATTCTCTGACATATCTTCAATGCTTATTTTGACTGCAAAAATAGCCATTTATGTCCACATTGCTGCATATAAACCTATAATTCGCAGCAAAACAGCGTCTTATTATTGAACCGCAGAAATCATCTCTATATCGTATATAGCATTGAGAGTGACGGTGAGCCTGACCGTCTGATACCCTTTTTCCTCAAAGACGAGCACGTCTCCCACGCGACTTTGCAAACGATAGACACCTTTCTTATCGGTCAACACCGTTGTCTTACCACCATTGGTCGACACCTTTACCTGTCTCATCGGGGTTGCTTGCACATCTCTTACCACTCCTACGATGCTAATAGATTTGCCTAAATCGGCCTTCTTGATTCCTTTCTGACTGTTACTAACCGTTGCCGTAGTAAGATTGTTTTGCCCTACCGTGACGGTATCTGTAAGCAAAATATTGTCTGACGAACTGCCTATCATCACCGAGAAATCGCCCGGCTCTACCACTTTCTTGTATTCATTGTTGTATAAAGCCAACTCGCCTACAGGCACTTTGAATGTCAGTTGCTTCGTCTCTTTGGGCGCAATAGCCACCTTTTCAAAAGCATAGAGTTGCTTAACAGGCGTAGTTACTGAGCCAACTAGATCACGAATGTAGAGTTGCGGGACTTCCATACCGATGCGTGTGCCTTGATTGGTCACGTCGAAGGTGACGGTTAGCGTGTCTTTCTCTGCCAATTTACGACGCTGTACCTTCAGATTGGAATAGGCAAAGCGAGTATAGGAACGCCCAAAACCAAAGCTATATTCGGCATAAGGGTCGGAGAAAACATAGTCACGTCCCGGTGTTTCGAGCGTACCTTTTCTATTATAGAAGCCCTTATCGGTAGGAAGATAGTTGTAATAGCAAGGCAGATGACCTACACTCTTGGGGAAAGAGATGGGCAAGCGTCCCGAAGGGTTCACCTTACCAAATAATACTTCGGCCAATGCAGTGCCACTTTGTTCGCCACCATACCACTGTACCAACAGCGCATTGCAACGCTTGTTGAAACTACCCGTAACGAGCGGACGACCTGTAACCAGCACAACGATGAACGGCTTACCCTGTTTAGCGATTTCATCTACGAGTTCCTGCTGTACACCGGGAAGCGTAAGATTGCTTAAATCGAAGCCCTCACCGCTTGTAGCAGGGTCGGAAGCGCGTGCCAAGAGTGCGCTCTGCGTACCCACACATACGATGGTTAAGTCGCTTTTCTGCACAGCCTTGACAGCTTCATCAAAGCCTTTTTTATCTTGAGACCATAGGTCGCATCCCTTGGCATAGTTCACTTGTACTTGCTTTCCCACCAATTTTCGGATGCCCTCAAACGGTGTTACACCATCTTTCTTTTGGTCGCTCCATGAGTAATCGCCAAATTGTACGTGGTCGGCATTAGGTCCTACCACCGCGATACTCGACAGTTTATCCGCCGACAATGGCAGACAATCATTTTTATTCTCCAACAATACGATGCTCTCACGAGCTGTATTGAGTGCCACCTCTATCGCTTCGGGCGTGTGTACATTCCTCTTTAGCCCCATCGTATCGGGCAACTCATCCTCGAAAAGTCCCGATGCAAACTTCGTATAGAGTATATGTCGCACAGCATCATCAATGTCTTTTTCGCTTATCTTACCTTGTCTGATAAGTTCCAATGCATACTGGTAGCAATCGCTACTAGCCTCTAAATCCAGTCCAGCAGTAATCGCTTTCTGTGCAGCCTCGGCATTGTTGCCCGCCACATGGTGGAAACATTCAAGCATAGAGACCGAACCCCAATCGGAATATACATATCCTTTAAAGTGCAGACTGTCGCGTAAGAGCGATTTAAGGAAATAAGGTGACGAGGTTATAGGTTCTCCATCGTACGAACTATAGCAGTTCATCACGCTGAGCGGATGGCATTCGCGGATGACATATTCAAACGGTTTGGCGTATAATCCCAGCAATTCTCGACGCCCACCGCGTACAGAAGCGAGATTCAGACCACCTTCCGGAGTGCCGTGAGCAACGAAATGTTTGAGCGTAGGAATCTGTTTATTGTCTTGAAGCCCATTGATGTAGGCAGCTCCCATCTTTGAAATGAGCAACGGATCTTCGCCATACGTCTCTTCCACGCGCCCCCACCTCGGTTCGCGGGCAATATCTAAGTCGGGTGCCAACGCTTGTTTGGCGCCAATGGCTTGCATCTCTTTGCCTACAAAATGACCGACTTTTCGTATCAGCTGCGGATTGAAAGTCGCACCAAGAGCTATGGATTGCGGAAAAATAGTACATCCATCTTGTACCACTCCGTGCAATCCTTCCATCACAGGAATAACAGGTATGCCGAGTCGAGTGTGATAACGCATGTGCTTCTGAATCTGGTACATGGCATTGAGATACTGCTCCGATGAATAAGGAAAAGCCTCCACGCATCCAAAACTCAGACCATCGGTCGATTTGATCAATTTATCTATGTCGACGCGTCCGTCCGAATTGTAGTGTTTAAAATGTATATGCCGCATTTGCGCCACTTTCTCTTCCAGCGTCATCCTACCCAAAAGGTCTTCCACCCGCTGCTCTACAGGTGCCTGTGGATTCTTGTATAGTGGGATGGATGAATCGACTTTTTTGCTTTGTCCCTGTACATTAAGAGTCGTAGAAAACAACAACAGTATACCCATGACACCGTTCATCATGGTCGAAAGAGTTTTTTTACAAAGTTTGGAATGCTGCTTTTGCTTAGTATTGTCCATGGTTTTTATTATGTATATAAGGATTGACTGCAAACTTACGAAAATAAAATAAAATGACAAAATAAATTTATCGAAAAATGTATATACGCAAAGAGCGGATGTATCAAAATTGATACATCCGCTCTTGTATGATGGTCTAATTGCCTATGATGGGCTATGAACGATAATTATTTCTTGAATTCGGCGTAAATCTTAGCTGCTATTTCCTTGAATTCCTCTTCGTTCAACTGCAACTTCTCTTTGTGGAAATCCACATCGGCCTCGCTGTTAATTGGCATCAGATGGATATGTGCATGGGGCACTTCCAATCCCAATACCACCTGAGCAACCTTCTTACAAGGGAAAACTGTCTTGATAGCGGCAGCCACTTTCTTGGCAAATAGCTGGAAAGCAGCCAACTCTTCATCGTCCATATCGAAGATATAATCTACCTCACGACGCGGAATCACCAGTGTATGCCCTTTCACCAAGGGATTAATATCAAGGAAAGCGTAGAAGTTCTCGTCTTCCGCACACTTGTAGCTAGGAATCTCTCCGGCTGCAATCTTTGAAAAAATATCCATCGCGTGTCTGTTTATAAGTTGATAAAACTTTCGATTTAGTCTAGCGAAATATTGTCGATACGCAGTTTGATAGTGCCTCGTGGAATCTTAATTTCCACCTCATCGCCCACCTTCTTGTTCAGCAATCCCTGCGCAATCGGAGTCTTAATCGAAATCTTACCGGCTTTCAAGTCGGCTTCGCTTTCGCTCACGATGGTGTAAGTCATCTTGGTTTTAGTGGCTAGATTGGTCATCTCCACCTTCGACATAATCTGTACAGCGTCAGTACTGAGGCGAGATACGTCTACGATCTTGGCCTCAGCCAAAGCCAGCTTGATTTTATTAATCTTATCTTCAAGATGAGCTTGTGCCTCTTTAGCGGCGTCGTACTCCGAATTTTCACTTAAATCGCCCTTGTCACGAGCCTCTGCAATAGCGGCCGATGCCTTAGGACGTTCTACAGCTTCTAGCTGTTTGAGCTGTGCTACGAGATTATCGTAGCCTTCTTGTGACATGTATGCCATATAAAATAAATTTTAAAAATTGTCTTAAAGTTTTTCCGAGATACAACAAAAACGACGAATTCCGACAGCCTTTGTGTTGTCGGAATCCTACTTTCCATTGTCTACTTCATGTCTATTCTGTTGGCAAAGATAGACATTATTTTGTTAACAACCAATTATTTCTCCCAAATTTACACTTTTAAAACTTTTGTCCATATTTGTTACCAAAGTCAAAGTGACACTCCCATAATCCTCCTCGGTCTAATCAGACTTCTCACTTCTCGTTCCAAACTCGCCTACTTACCAACTCAAAAGTTCTCCCTCTTCTTGAAAGAAGACTGAGGAGAAGTTAGTGCATGGGCGCAACAACAACGCTGCAATGCCTAGACAGCCTTGCTGACAAGCCCGAACAGCAACGTTGCCCCACCTCTGCAGTCCGCTGATAGTAAGAAGTAAAAAGTGAGAAATAAAAAGTTTAAAGAAGATAAAGATAGGCTCTACAAAACTAATACCTTGCCTTTTATTTTCCAGAAAATGTGATTTTTAACCCCAAAACAGTCTGATTTTTGTGATTTTTACCTATATTTGTATGCATAAAATGTGATTTTACGGTTAAAAACAGTTCCTTTTTTGTGATTAATAACATCTAGAATGCTTAACAGAAAGATTGATACATACTTGGCAGAGTGGCGCAAACGGGAGCATCGTCTTCCTATTATCGTGAAAGGAGCACGCCAAATAGGCAAATCAACCTCTATTCGTTCATTTGCCACGGCAAACTATCGCAGTGTGATAGAAGTTAACTTCGTCTTGCAACCTCATTTCAAATCTATCTTTGAAAACGGTTACGAGGTAGACGAAATATTAAAACAACTCTCTCTACGCAATCCACAATTCCAATTCATAGTTGGTGAAACGCTTATTTTCTTCAACGAGATTCAGGCCTGTCCAAGCTGTGCGACTTGCTTAAAATCCTTTGCCATAGATGGGCGCTACGATGTTATCTGCTCCGGTTCACTTATGGGCATCAGCTACAAAGAGATTGAATCAGTGAGCGTAGGTTACAAAGAAGACTACGATATGTACTCCATGGACTTCGAAGAATTCCTGTGGGCTCGCGGCTATAATGCACAGATTATCGACGACATGTATACACACATGTCGACCTTAACGCCATTTAGTGAGGGGGAAATGCATATCTTCATGTCTCTATTCCACGAATATATGATTCTTGGAGGTATGCCGGCCGTCGTCAACAAATTTATAGAAAAAGGAAATTTTAGCGGGTCACTAAATCTACAACGACAGCTCCTAAGAGACTACGAAGAAGATATAACCAAGTACGCAGAGGGTTTGGACAAAGGAAAAATAAAGCAAGTATACAGCCATATACCCGTTTTCCTAGCTAAAGACTATAAAAAATTCCAAATATCAAAGATTGCCAAAGGGGCACGTAACAGGGAATATGTAGGTACCATTGACTGGCTTGCAGATGCAGGAATCATCAATATATGTTATCTGCTTGAAAATACCGAACTGCCACTAAAAGGAAATTATTCGCCTAATTGTTATAAACTATACTTCCATGACACCGGTCTACTCGTTGCATCATTGGATGATGAGGCACAAGACGACTTGCGCCTAAACCAAAATTTCGGAACTTACAAGGGAGCACTCTACGAGAATATCGTTGGTGAAATGCTTGTCAAACAAGGGTACCAACTCTATTTTTATCGCAATGATAAAAGCTCTATTGAAATGGATTTCTTTGTTCGGGACACAAAATCGCTCATCCCTGTCGAAGTAAAAGCTAATGATAATTCCACACCATCACTCAATAAGCTCATAGAGGGTGCACACTATCCGGATATTCACTACGGAATCAAACTAGGAAACAAGAACATTGGATTTAACGGAAAGTTCTATACATTTCCTTATTTCCTCACTTTCTTGCTGAAAAAGTATCTCCGAGACCAACATTCATACGAAAATAAATAATACATATTAACCAACACGATAATAAAACAAAGGCTTCGTTTGTCGTTTTCCTCTTTATTTCGTATTTTTGCAACGATATGCTTATCTTTAAATATCTCAATACATTAGGTAAATACCTACTGCTTATGGGGCGCACATTCAGCCGTCCCGAACGCATGCGCATGTTCTTCAAACAATACGTGAAGGAGATGTCGCAATTGGGTATCGACTCCATTGGCATCGTTTTGCTCATCTCTTTCTTCATCGGAGCAGTGATTTGCATTCAGATGAAAGTGAATATCCAAAGTCCATGGATGCCTCGATGGGTAACGGGATATACTACTCGCGAGATTATGTTGCTGGAGTTTTCCAGTTCTATCATGTGTCTGATATTGGCCGGAAAGGTGGGGTCGAACATCGCTTCCGAATTGGGAACAATGCGAGTGACGCAACAAATCGATGCACTTGACATCATGGGCGTAAACTCGGCAAGCTATCTCATCCTGCCAAAGATATTAGGGCTGATGACCATCATGCCGTTTCTTGTCATTTTCAGTTCGTTCATGGGTATCATAGGTGCATACGCCACGGCTTATATAGGGCACATGTTGTCGCCCGATGACTTGACATTGGGCCTGCAACATGCATTTAAATCATGGTTCGTATGGATGAGTATTATCAAGAGTACATTCTTCGCCTTCGTCATAGCTAGCGTGTCTTCGTACTTCGGATACACCGTCGAAGGCGGTTCTGTTGAAGTAGGAAAATCGAGTACCGATGCTGTTGTGAGCAGCAGTGTGCTGATATTGTTCTCGGATGTGTTCCTCACTCAACTCTTATCTTAATTTCCGCATACAATGATAGAAGTAAAACATCTCACTAAATCGTTCGAAGACAAGACCGTACTCAAAGACATCAATGTGGTGTTTGAGGACAGTAAGACCAATCTTATCATCGGACAAAGCGGTAGCGGAAAGACAGTTTTGATGAAAAATCTCGTGGGATTGCTCGAACCAACAGCTGGTCAAGTGCTCTACGATGGACGCGACTTCGTGACAATGTCAAAGCGTGAGCGCGTCATGATGCGTCGAGAGATGGGCATGATATTCCAAAGTGCAGCCCTATTCGACTCGCTGAACGTATTGGAAAACGTGATGTTCCCACTGGATATGTTCTCTACCATGACACTGAGAGAACGACAGAAGCGGGCACAAGACTGCTTGGCACGCGTAAACTTGCTGGATGCGCAGAACAAATTCCCCGGAGAAATATCCGGAGGTATGCAAAAACGTGTGGCCATAGCACGTGCCATCGTGCTGAATCCCAAGTATCTGTTCTGCGACGAGCCTAACTCCGGACTCGATCCGAAGACCTCGCTTGTCATTGACGAACTGCTTTCAGGCATCACCAAGGAGTTTGGTATTACTACCATCATCAATACCCACGACATGAACTCAGTCATGGGCATCGGTGAGAATATTCTCTTTATCTATCAAGGGCACAAAGAATGGCAGGGTAGCAAAGACGAGGTGATGAACTCGACGAACGAGAAACTCAATGCATTGGTGTTTGCTTCCGACCTCTTCCGTAAAGTAAAGGCCGCTAATACTACAGGATAATAAAACAAAAAATGGTATCCGCTTGGCGGATACCATCCCTAATAAAAATTTCAAATATTACTTTTTCTTCTTGACTTTAGGCATAGGCAATTCAGCACAAGTTGCTTTTACCAAAGCCGAGATAAAATCCCTATCGTCCACATCCGATATAAGGAAGTAGTCTTTCGCCCCATCATAGGGTGGTGTCAATACGGGAGTTCCAAGCAAAGTTGCTCCCGCTTGAGTCGGTTTCACAAAGAACCGATCGTCACAAATAAGGCCGAAAATTTTCCCATCGCAATAGATTCCGTAATCACCAAACATCTTTCTGAAGGTAATTACGCCTGCTCCAGCAGCTTGGTCGGCCACATACTGTACATAATCTAATTGACTGGCCATATCTTTATCTTAAATACCACACGCCCTTATGCTGCACCATAGGCACCACTATCTGCTCGTTGGTGCTGTCACCATAGACTATTTGCATCATCACTTGAGCTACATGCTTAGCCGTATCGGCCTTACCACTGACAATACGAATATCCTTAATACCACGATGTTCGTCATTTTGCTGTCCGATAAACATGGCCGCGTTGTCGGCCAATTGCTTCTGATAACTTGCAGGAAGACTATCTGGGCGATACGTTCCGGCCACAAAAGCATCGTAATCACCATGCAATAGATAGTCGTAATAGAGCTTAGCAGCACGCGCAGCCAACTCTCCTTGGTCGTCTTGCTTGCCACCACAGGCTGCAAAACTGAGCAATATACAGGTCAATAGCAATACAGGAAGTATCTTCATCGCACTTATTTCTGACGAATAAAGATATTGATAGGACAACCGTGCATGCTCCAATTCTCGCGTATCTTATTCTCCAAGAAGCGACGGTAGTTCTCTTTGACGTACTGAGGCAGATTGGCATAGAATACAAACGATGGTATCTGCGTGTTCGGAATCTGCATACAATACTTGATTTTGATATACTTTCCCTTGATAGATGGAGGTGGAGTAGCCTCGATAATAGGCAACATCACCTCGTTCAACTTGGATGTCCCCACCTTCGAAGTACGATTCAAATAGACTTGTTTAGCCGTTTCCAGCACCTTAAAAATGCGCTGTTTGGTAAGCGCTGAAGCAAAGATGATGGGGAAATCAACGAATGGAGCCATACGTTCGCGTATCGCATTCTCGAAAGTTTTGATGGCTATTTGCGATTTATCCTCCACTAAATCCCACTTGTTTACTACTACCACGAGCGATTTATTGTTCTTCTGAACCAACTGGAAGATGTTCATATCCTGCGCTTCGATACCACGTAGCGCATCAACCATCAATATACAAACATCGCTATTCTCTATGGCACGGATGCTACGCATAACGGAATAGAACTCCAGATCTTCCGAAACCTTGTTCTTACGACGGATTCCGGCAGTGTCAACAAGATAGAAGTCGAAACCGAACTTATCGTAACGAGTATAGATACTGTCTCGTGTGGTGCCCGCAATCTCTGTAACGATATTGCGATCCTCACCTATAAAAGCATTAATCAAACTGCTTTTACCGGCATTCGGACGACCAACGACAGCGAAACGAGGAATATCTTCTTCCAATACTTCATCTACCTTCTTCTCTAGTTTCGCCAAAAGCAGGTCGAGTAAGTCACCAGTCCCGCCACCGGTAGCAGCGCTGATACATTGTGGATCGCCCAGTCCGAGACTATAAAAGTCGGCAGCTTGATAATATTCTGCACTGTTATCAACCTTGTTAGCTACCAAGATAACAGGCAATTTAGCTCGACGTAAAATCTGAGCCACGTCTTGATCCCAGTCGGTTACACCCGTAGTTACGTCGACAAGGAACAACACCAAGTCGGCCTCTTCGGTGGCAATGAGTACTTGTTTGCGGATAGCGTCCTCGAAAATATCATCCGAATTTACGACCCAACCACCGGTATCAACCACCGAGAATTCGTTTCCGTTCCACGAACACTTGCCGTATTGACGGTCACGTGTGGTGCCTGCGGTATCACTAACTATCGCCCTACGCGACTGTGTCAATCTATTGAAAAGCGTAGACTTGCCCACATTCGGACGTCCTACAATTGCTACTAAATTTGCCATATATTAATAATAAATCATGAATTATATCACCCTCTCTCTTTGGGGAGGGACGGAGAGGAGCTAATGGGTCTCCTATTCCGGGTTATATCCGAAACTTTCCAACTCTTTCTTGGAACTGCGCCAGTCTTTATCAACCTTAACGAAGGTCTCCAGAAATATCTTTTTGCCGAAGAACTTTTCCAAAGTCTTGCGCGATTCCATGTTCATCTTCTTCAATGCGACACCCTGATGGCCGATGATAATACCTTTTTGTGAATCGCGCTCAACGTAGATGACCGCCCCGATATTGATTTGTTTCTCTTCTTCCTTGAAACTTTCCACACGCACTTCCACACTGTAAGGAATCTCCTTGTCGTAGTATAGCAGTATCTTCTCGCGTATTATCTCCGAGACAAAGAATCTCGCGGGCTTGTCGGTCAACTGTTCTTTATCGAAATAAGGGGGAGAATCGGGTAACAATTCTTTAATGCGCTTCAACAATACATCCACACCAAACTTGTTCTTAGCCGATATTGGTAATATCTCGGCATTGGGTAATAAGCGATGCCAATGCTCTACGATGTCGCCTAATGAGTTTTGATTGCTCTCATCTATCTTGTTAATGAGCAGCAATACCGGAATTGTCATCTTGCTAACCTTTTCCAGAAACTCCATATTCTTTTCCGGATTCTCTATCACATCGGTCACGTAAAGCAGGATATCTGCATCGGTCAAGGCCGATTCAGAGAACGCTAACATATACTCCTGCATCTTATAATTCGGCTTCAGAACACCCGGTGTATCGGAGAAAACAATCTGCATATCATCGGTATTCACAATACCCATAATACGATGACGCGTGGTTTGAGCCTTAAAGGTGGCGATGCTGATGCGCTCACCCACCAATTGGTTCATCAAAGTACTTTTCCCTACGTTTGGGTTGCCGACGATATTAACAAATCCGGCTTTATGCATTTCTACCTCCTTTTAGGACAAAAAGACGCATCCTTAACTAATATAAAGATGCGTCTCTCCGTATTCTATTTATTATAAAAATCTTCTACCCTCGCAACGGAGAGTCAAATCTAAGCTGTCTATGAGTCGTAAGCCCAGCGATAATAGCTGGCTCCGTTCACAAATCCGGCTCCAAAAGCTGTGAAGATGATGTTATCGCCCTTCTTCAACTGCTTCTCGAAGTCCCACAATACCAAAGGCATGCAAGCGGCACTGGTGTTACCATAGCGCTGGATGTTGACAAGTACCTTGTCCATGGGACATTCGATGCGCTTTGCAACCGCCTCGATGATACGCAGATTAGCCTGATGAGGAACGATATAACTAACATCCTCACGAGTCAATCCATTACGTTTCAGCAATTCCATGCAGTCATCGCCCATAGCCGTTACAGCATACCGGAACACCATACGCCCCTCTTGATAAGTGGCATGTAGGCGATGGTCTACTGTAAAATGAGACGAAGGGCATACCGAACCACCGGCTTTGACGTGCAGGAATGGTAGACCTTTACCGTCTGTACGATGATAAGAATCTATCAAACCAACATTATCTTCCGTCGTACCTTCGACCATTACGGCACCCGCACCATCACCAAACAGCGCACAAGTGCTACGGTCTTGATAGTCGGTTATTGCCGACATCTTGTCTGCTCCAATCACAATGATACGCTTATGGCGTCCACTCTGAATCATATTGCAGGCTACGTCGAAAGCATACATAAATCCGCAACAAGCAGCAGAGAAATCGAATGCGAATGCATTCTTCAATCCCAACTTGCCCAATACGATAGATGCTGTAGACGGATGGATATAATCTGGCGTGGTCGTAGCCACGATTACCGCATCAATAGTATCCAGTTCTACACCTGTCTTCTGTATCAAAAGTTTAGCAGCTTTACGCGCCATATAGCTCGTACCAAGCCCCTCTTCTGTCAGAATGCGGCGTTCCTTAATACCCGTGCGTGCCGTTATCCACTCGTCGTTGGTATCCACCATCCTAGAGAGCTCTTCATTATTGAGCACATAGTCAGGTACATATCCCGCAACACCTGTGATAATGGCATTAATTTTCTCCATTATTCAGCTACTTCCTTTACAACTGCCAACTTACCTCTATAATATCCACAAGTAGGACATACTGTGTGATATACGTGGTAACTGCCACAGTTAGGGCATACAGCCAATGTGGGGGCTACTGCCTTATCGTGCGTTCTTCTCTTGAGTGTACGAGTCTTCGATTGTCTTCTTTTAGGATGTGCCATTTTTATTTATTCTTTAATTGTTGTTTTTATTTTCTCTAATCCGGCCCAACGAGGATCCATATTGTCTTCAGCATTATCCTCATGAGCACCTTCCGTAGCCGAGTGTGCTTTCAGCAGTTGCAACATTGCAGGGTCACATTCCCCCGACTCATGCGCATGCTTGAACGGAATGGCGAGTTCCACAAACTCATATATGAACCATGACACGTCGACTACACCCTCATTCTCAGGCACCGTCACTAGGTCATCGTCCTCTATATAATCCTCACCAAACTTCACGACCAACTTGTTCCGGGTATCAATGGCCTGCGCCATATCCTCCAAACAGAGGTCGCATGGTACTTGTATGGTACCGACAGTGTGGAAGTCGAGTTCAAAGAAGTCCCCCACTCTATGAATGGAAAAGTCTGTACGCAACTCGCCTCGCTTCACTTCGGGAGCGTCTATCGCCTCAAAGTAACTATCGTCAAGATGAAAGACGAGCTTGGTATCGCCCTCTTCCAGCCCCTTTAAGTCTATCTTAAATGGTTCTAAACTACCCATACGGGCTGCAAAGTTACGAATAAATTCTGATATACAAATAATTAAATGAGAAAAACTAAATGTACAAAACATCCAAAATGTGCATTTCTCATCTCTTTTATATAATATAAGGAGACAAAAGAACAGAAAGCCGAAAAGAGCTATTTACTACAACCTCATCTCGCAACGACCACCGAATAAAGTCTTTCTACTTCATCCATTAGAGTAGATTAAGATGAGGTAATACGATTCTAAACGTCGTTCCCACTCCCACTTCCGATGCTTTCACGCTGATACGCCCTTTGTGATACTCCTCAATGATGCGACGAGCGAGCGACAATCCCAGTCCCCAACCGCGCTTCTTCGTCGTAAATCCGGGACGGAACACATTATGCACATCACGCTTCCGAATTCCTTTTCCCGTATCCGTTACATCGAGTATCACGCTATTCTCGTCCTCTTCCACATGCAAAACGATGCTTCCGCGCTCGCCAGCCATCGCATCCACGGCATTCTTACACAGGTTTTCCAACACCCATTCAAACAGCGGACTATTCATCATTACCTGTACATCGTGGTCGGGCAGTTCCATCGTTATCCTCACCTTATTGGATGTTCGGCGATCCATATAGTCTACCACATGACTCAATACCTCCGCCATATTCGTCGGCACGAGTTCCGGAAGCGACCCGATCTTAGAAAACCTATCGGCTATTAGTTCCAGTCTCTTCACATCCTTATCCATCTCCGGAATCAAATCATCCTGTGGATAAGTCTCTTTCAGCATCTCTGTCCAAGCCATCAAACTACTGATGGGCGTACCCAACTGGTGTGCGGTCTCCTTCGAGAGTCCCACCCACACCTTGTCTTGTTCAGCTCGTTTCGAGGTCAACAAGGCGAAAATAGCCACCACGACAAACAACATCACCACGCCCAATTGCACATATGGATAACGCTGTAATTGTTTGAGCATCAGCGATTCACCATAACAGATATCCACGTAATCACTTTTTACAGAGTCGTTCAACTGAATACGAATGCATCGGCCGGCAGCTTTCAGTTGTCTGCCAAGCACCTTAGCCTGCTCCAAACTATCCGCATACGCCCCCTTTCGCATCTCCACGTTGCGGAAAAGTTGCGCCTCTCCCCTATTATCCATCACGACCACCGGTATCGTATTGTTCCCGTTCATCACTTTCAACACCAATCCCAAGTCCGTATTCTGGTCAGCTCGGTTCAACGCCGACATAGCTTCCGCCCACACTTCCATCTTCTGTCGCTCCTCCATAGACAGGTCACACGTCAAGATATGCGACACGACAAGCGACACTATCGCAATCACGATAGCCCCACTAACCAACAGTAGCTTCACTTGCCTAATTCTATCTGTCCACAGCATATACTATCTAACGCAGTACTTCGTGAAATATTATATCTCATCAAGCCACAACCCACACCCCCATTTCCTTACTTCTCACTCCCAACTCGTCTACTTATCAACTTAAAACCTTGTTTACTGGTTAACTTATTAACTTGTCTACTAAAACGATTGGAGTGGGGTGGGGCTCCTGCAATGGCCCCTCAGTATCGCTGTATCGCCCTTTCAACAAAACTGCCACGCCCCCACAGCAATGCTGCGAGGGCGTGGCAGTAAATCAAGGAAAACACAATACGATTCCTACATATTAGCTATACACCTCTCCAAACTATCTACCCAATAAGGAATCTTGATTCCAAACGTATCCTTTATCTTCGTTTTATCAAGCACACTGTAAGCCGGACGCTTCACAGGCGAGGGGAACTCATCACTATGACATGGCTGAATATCACAATCAGTATTCCCCACCAACTCCGCAATCTTGATAGTGAAATCATACCACGAGCACACACCCTCATTAGAAAAATGATAAATTCCCGTATTCCCTTCGTACTTACGACTCTCTACAATGTCAAAGATGACATTCGCCAAATCGCCTGCATAGGTCGGCGTACCGCACTGATCGAATACAACTTTCAATTGAGGCTTCGTAGCCGTGAGTTGAATCATCGTCTTCACGAAGTTCTTACCAAATTCACTATAAAGCCACGCTGTACGCAGAATGATATGCTTCACCCCGGTAGATGCAATCAATTGCTCACCTAGCAACTTTGTTCGGCCATACACACCAGTGGGAGTTCCTTTCTGATTTTCCTTGCAAGGCGTGTTATAAGGGTCGCCCCCAAACACATAATCAGTACTGATGTGCACGAGCAACCCATCTACTTCTTTCATCACCATTGCCAGATTTTCCGGTGCTTTGGCGTTCAACTTCTCTACCAACTCATACTTTTCCGGTGCCTCCGCCCCATCTACATTGGTCCATGCAGCACAATTAATGATACACTTCACGTCATACTCACGTACCATCCGCCTTATATCATCCAAAGAAGTAATGTCCAAATGCATATATCCATCGCACACGTCGGTAAATATATACTTGTCGTGCTCACTCTCCTTGGCGACTATCTGTATCTCATTCCCCAGCTGCCCGTTGGCGCCCGTTACCAATATATTCATATCACTTCTTAAATTCAAAAGGTGAAACCATATCTTTCAAGCGTGGATACTTCGTATCCTTAGCATTCAACTTAATATCTTCTGCCCTTGATTGCATTTATCATTACTCGATTAATAATCTTTTGTGTCCCAAATTAGCGCATAAATTTCGCTGTAAAAAACTGTGGAATCTTCCACATCATTTTCATAATTTTGGTAGGTGTAGCCCAAAAACCATGAGAGGAATAGACATCAATATCTTCCCGCCACATCAATTTCCGTTTGGCATTATCTGTTGACATCCCCCCCATACGCATCTTAATGATATACCGCTTCAAATAATATACCTTTAAATGCGCTTGATACAAATATCTCACAAGTAAATCTGTATCGGCAGCTATCTTATATTTCTCATTATAAAGCCCTTCGCGCATCATCACCTCTCGACGAATATAACAGGTCGGATGCAAAGGTAGCCAACCAAGTTTTACCTTGTTTTTTGAATAAGAGCCGCCTATCCAATTACGAACAACCTTACTGGTATCCGCACTATTGACAAACAAACCATCACCGTAAACAAAGTCTGCATCAGTACGTTCAAACTCTTTAACAACCTCGCTGATAGTGTGGTTATCGTATAAGCAATCGTCGCTATGCACCAAACCGATAATATCACCTGTAGCCGCTTTTATTCCCTTATTAATAGCCTCATACATACCGTGGTCTGGTTCAGAAATAATTTTCGCGATTTTATCTTTATAACGATTAATCACATCTAATGAACCATCTCTACTTGCACCATCTACTACGATATACTCAATATCAGAATAGTCTTGCCCCAATACACTTTCAATTGCATCTTTGATAGTTGCCGCTCTATTATAGCAACTTGTAATAATAGATACCTTCATTTTTATAACTTTATCGTACGTTGCCTTATCAACACAGCCGGATTACCCTGATAAATTCCATCAGCTAAAGTATCATGAGTCACAACACTACCCTATTGTTGCGACAGAATGGGAACGCATCGTTACACCGGGAGCAACCGTAGCCTTTGCTCCAACCCATACCCCATCTTCCAATGTAATTGGTGCATTACGATAAGGGAAATCTACCTTCGTAAAATCATGATTCCCTGTTAAAAGAAGTGCTCCTTGAGATATACAGACATTACTACCTATATATACTTTATCCAGATTGTCTATCCAACAATTCTCTCCTAGCCAAACATTATCGCCTACACTTAGCTTCCAAGGGTATTTAATTGTCACATTATTCTTGATGCAAAGATTCTTTCCAATTTTAGCACCAAAAATTTTCAGCAATCTAATTTTTATACCCATCAATGGATTCCATGATGCTCTTACTACAAAAGCATTAACAAAAAACCAAAGAGTCTGTTTAAATATGCCTGCTCCTTTATCAAATGAACCTACTGTAAATTTGCAGAAATCTACCTTCTGATTATTCATTTTAATATGCTTTTATTCTCCTTTACAAAATATGAGAACTTGAGATATTGGATATATATCTATCATATTTCGTCTAAACATTGATTTATTCTCTCTTCGTATTTCCCACGTGTAAAACGACTAAGAAAGTCGTCAACACCTTGTTGAGACATGTTCTGATACTTTTCTTTATGATCTATCAGCATTTCTACAGCATCGGCAATTGCCGTAGCATCTTTTGGATTAACAAAAATACCATTATGGGCAGTTACCATTTCCGGTATAAGACGATATTGTGTCGTAATAGGAACACTGCCATACGACAACGCTTCCAAAATAACCGTAGGCTGTCCTTCCATCACATAATACGACGGAAGTAAAAAAGCATGAGATTGTTCAAACAATTCTTGCTTATCTTTCCCAAATACGCATTTTTTATACGTCACAAACTGTTCTAGCTGTCGCGATTGGATGAAGTCGAGAAAGGCCTGTTCGGCTTCCTTTGCATTACTAAAACGCATGTCGTCAATTGCCGTCATAAATTTACCTACGAAATGACAATATATATCTTTTTTTCGTTGGTTTACCAATATATCCACCGCTTCGAGTGTCTCCCAATAGCCTTTAGACTCTATCATATTATTCAAGAACAACAGATGGAATGTCGATAAGTCGTATGTTTTTCCTTCTTTGGTCTGAAATATTTTTTTTTCAGGTAAGCCATTAGACACAATTTTTATTCTATCTTGTTCGGTCACAAATGGCAACTGCGCTTTCTCAAGCTCCCCCTCTACCGTAATCAGACTTGCATAATTGAATATATAATCAGCTCTTCTTTTGTCTACTTTAGACAGATTGTCATAAAAAGAAGAATAGCGTGCATTAAACTGCTGAAGCATTAAAGTGGAATGGCATAAGGCGATAAGCCTAGTAAGAATATAATCACGCCAAAGGCCAAACCGAGAGGCAGCCGGACTCAAATAGACAATATCTGCTCGAAATGTGACGATACCACAACAGCATCTTATTAAAAGCCAAATATATTCTAACAATCTTAGAATAGAGAATCCCCCAACTTTTGGATTTGAGACAATAGGAGACAAAGAGATAACCTTGCAATTAAATCTCTTTTGCGCAATAGAAACAAAAAAATCAATCATGATTGCTTGCCCAGTAACGTAACCTCGCTCTGCCTTTACAGTATTTCCAATGATTAAAAACTTTTTCATATCGACTTCAGCATTGTAACAGCATTAGACACCATATTGGACATTTTTAGATGGTCTTGAACATAACTACGTGCTCCTTCGCTCAAAGTTTCAATATTAGCAGCATCGAGTTCTCTAATAATTCGTACTACCTCCGGAATCGTATCTACAATATATCCATTTTTCCCCTGCTCTATATAAGCATACTCCACACATTGCAAAACATCTTTCGATCTTCTAAAGGTCAGAATGGGTTTGCCATAAGCCATAGCCTCCACAATAGACAGTCCTACCCATGCCGGTTGGAAATAGAAATCGGCCATAGCAAACAGTTCATTTTTCTTCATTTGCTCATATACAGTACCGAAATCATACACATTATCAAAAGAAGACAAATCCGGTTTCGTCGGGCCATCACCAATAATAATAAAACCAATATCAGGACATCCACTCATTAAATCAACTAAAAGATCTACACGACGATATGCATTATTAAAACGAGCACAAAAAATAACAACACGCTTTTCTTTCACACCATATTTTTTGCGCATCTGATATTTATCGAACAAACGACTTTCCTTGATAATATGCTCAACACCTGAAACAGTATTTCCCAACGCTACAATAGGCTTTTGGGGGAATAAAGTGCGCCACAAAACTTTTTCTTTCTCTGTGTAAACCCACGCACCATGAGCCGTAGCCAACTGTAATTTCAACAACATATTGGGAGTACGCTCTTCTTTGAGAAAACGAGATATCGAGATGCCATGTCCCCACAATACCAGTTTTTTGCCATACAATTTACATAATATGGCCAACCATATACTCGAAAAAAAACTAATAACTTGAAATTGATATACTATTATGTCATAGTTTTCTTTCATCAATGGGAAAAAATTAAAGAATAGGAATCTGCCTACTTTCCGAGGTTTAATGAACGAAGTTGGTAGAGTCCCTACTTTAAAATTATTTGCACTTACCCTGCTCTCATAGACATATATGTCTGTTTCAAAACTAGAAGATATGCCTTGAAAAAACTCTTCTCTATAATGAGGAACAAGTGGCTGTATAATAGCGATGCGCATATATAAAACTAACTAATAATTCTTTTATCCTCACTTTTTTTATAAAAATAAAAAAGCAATACGACTGGAGTATATTTTATATACTGGTAAGGATTCCCACTATTAAACATTGTCAATATTGCATACAAAGAAATTAATTCAATCAAAACTAACGGAGCAAATTTTATTCTTTTGTACATGAGTCGAAGAGGGTAATAAACAATTATCAAAAGATAAAAATATAGTCCTAACAATCCCATATCTAAAAAAGATTGTAAAATAGGATTATCCAACCACTTTGTCATATAACCGGCTCCAAAAAAATAAGAAAAATAAGAAAAATTTCGGGCTATATAGTCATAAGCCCATAAACGAGCTGTATATCTTTGAATGCCCGAGCCAGAAGCATCACTAACCGTTCTATCACCCAACATATTAAGGGTTCCATTATACATATTCCTAAGAAATTCCTGAAACTGTTGCTGTATAATAGGACTGATATTATATAATACACATATAACAACTATGAATGCAAGTATAATTTTCCAATTATATAATTTAATTCTATATAAATAAACGTAGATAACAAGCCCCACCAAGAGAGCAAAAAGAGGGGAACGCTTTCCACAAAAAAGAATTAAATATATATCTAATAACATGATAGCACCTAAAAAAAGTTTATACCGCATAGTCCTACTTTCCCCCACAAGGCATAATGCCGAAAAGAAATTTACAAGACATCCGAAAGAGGCTGTAAACACCTCAAGAGAATATCCGGGATCAAAACGCTTTAAATAATATACTTCTTCACCAACTAAAAGCCCAGTGTACATACATGCAGCTCCTAGAAGGGTACATCCAAGGGAGCACCAAAAGGAATACTTAGAAAAAGAATCTATCTTAAAACTTTGAGGTATAGTTGATATGCAAAGTATTAAAGCTATAACATACAAATGGAATTCATAAAACCTCATTGAGTCTACCATTTCAACAGTGAACTGCCCATATAGTATCATCAAAGACTGAAATAGTAAAATTATATAAAACTTTTTTGTAAAAGAAGGAAAACTTAATTTAAATAAATTCCTCCAATTAGCAATCAAGAATATAGAAATTACCATTAGTACACTACTCCATTCAATTCCTCTAAAAAACTGATTTAAGTACATTCCATAAGGAACGCCTACCAATACTAAAGATAAGCCTACATGATGTAAACTAGAATAGAAACTATTCTTCATTACTTATTCATATTTGTAAAAAAGATTAAAGACTTAGAGAACGACAAACTGTTTTCCCAATACGACCTTTCTGTTATTAAACAGGACATACCTATCGCATTGGCTAAAGTTTTAGCATCTAACAAAGACAGTGCCTTACCTATCTTATACTTTCTGATAAGCTTCCCCACAAGTCCTTTATTTGGTCCGATGACGGGTTTCTCATAATAAGCTGCATATCCTAAAACCCCACTACTTTGTGAAGAATTACTATATGGCAGCAGGATAACGTCGGATGAAAAACAAAGGCTGTTCAACCAGTCGTACGAACAAAACTCGTCATAAACTATAATCCTCACCTTATCGTGAAGTAAATTTAATTTCTCGTAGAATTCTGTCCGAATATCTTGGTATACTCTCCCTGCAAAGATAAAAACCTTATCGCGACATTCCTCCGCAGAAAGAAGATGCAGAGCATCAAGAATCAATAAAGTACCCTTTCTTTTTGTCATACCACCAAAATGAAGATATACCTTATCACCCTCACTTATGCCAAGTTGTTCTCTAATATTTTGAGCACTCTGCATCAAATCAACATTGATAGGGTCTGGAAGACTTCTGAATTTATTTGTTCTATATAATTTATTTAAATAAATTGCCGAAGAATTATCATTTAGAATGAAAGGAGTATGGATCTTGGAGGAACCTTTCAAGAGTAGATATTTGATTACCTCTTGTATCTTCTTTAGCAAAGGCATTTCTTTCCATTCATATAGATATATCTTATATATAATGCCATTCACTTTTACATTCGACGGAAGTAAAAAAGGAAGAAAAGGGAGAAACTGCATCAGCATAATCAAAACAACCTGTGTAACTTGGTACATTTTAACATATCGTCGCAAAACTAAAGATTTGTACCATGCAGCAATCATCAAATTATGATGATTGCATTTCAAAAACTCATCTTGTGTTAGTCTCACAATATCAATGCGTGCACTCTCCTGCCATTCAAAGACGTCCTTCATCTTATTAAATTCTTTAGGAACCACAAAGATCAAGTCGGCACAATCTCCATGTTCCACACCATATTTATAAATATGGTGCATATATTCAAGATGATGTCCAGTAATCGTGGAATCAAAAACAAGTGTCCTATTCCTCATATCTACTATAATACAATTTCCCCACCCATGGAAACATAGTGAGAATCGTCTGTCGTAAAACAATTCCGAGAGATAAATCTCTTCTACGATGCAGTACAATACTTGCAGGGTATTCTTTAGTATGCTTACATTCTATTTTGCGAATACCTTGTCCATACTTGGAGGGAAAAATTCCATACTGCGTGGGATCCAAATGGGGGGTGAGACCTGTTTTTTTTGTCAAAAGACTCAATACCGACTGATCCATTCTATGCGCAACGAACTCACCCTCTGTAACATTTGCCGAGTCTGGAGACATTAATTCATAATTGGTACACCATTCAAGCCACTGTCTCACAAAGTCCACCCCCTTATCCGTCTTACGAGCAGCAATAAAATTTCCCTGAATCTGCGGTGTATACCCCCAAATCTCACGGTCTACTTTCATGATATCAAATGCCACAGGTTTGGTAAACTCACACTCTGCCAACGGAATGTCTGACACCCAAATATCCTGTTGATGCATACTGTCTATGATATGGCTACAATGGCGTATAAAAAAAGAACCGGCATCGGCATAGAAAACAACATCTCCGTCTTTTGCCTCTTCCATAAGAACCTTTAATACGACATAAGGTTTCCACAGCCACAAACCAGCTCCTATGGGGTTCTCAAAGATATGATGATGTTTTCGTTTGAATTCTTCATCAATATCATTAGGATTATAGACTATAACCTTATCAAATCTACCAAACCTTTTTGCCATCTTAGCACTAAAATCTCTAGTTTTAGCATAAAGGTCATTGCTATATGTTACAAAGATATTCATACCGTCATATCCATCAAAGAATGGTACTGATAGGTTCCTATCAACTTCTTTATCTTTGTATCATCAAAATAGGTATGCCCACTTTCTATTTTCAAATCCTTCTCAGGCCATTCGGTTGCAATAACTTTTGTACCATATAAGGAAGCCACTATCTCGGCTGCCTCCCTAAGCGAATAAGTTTCTCCACCTATATTATATATTTCACCATCAGAATCTTTCATGAAACTTACTTCAACGACTTGCTTACACAAATCTTCCATGTGGGTGAAAGTGCGTTTAGCCTCACCACCTCCGTACAGCGTAATATCCTTGCCTTCGGATGCCATTTTATGAAAAAATCCAATAGTCCCAAAACTGTATCCTCCTTCTAATAGATTACCATAAGGAATACATATACGAACAACAGTATAGGGAATGTCAAAACTTTGCCGGTAAGCATAAAGATACCCCTCGCAAGCCAACTTATTAACTGCATATATGGTTTTGGTCTCTTTCTCTGCTTCTTCGGTTAATGCCTTGTCACAGCCTTTATATACCAAACGTGTAGATGGGAATATTACCTTAGGCTTATGTCCGCTTTTCCTTATATGATTGAGCAATAACAATAGACTTCGTTCATTCACATCAAGATAAGTCTCTGCCTTGTCAAATCCCGCAAATGTTCCTGTCAGACCTGCAAACATAAAAATATAGTCTACATCAACATCTATTTGCTCAACAGAGCTTGATTGCGTCATATCAATCTTATGATAATTGCTTGCACTATCATCTACACAATCATAAGTACTGATATGATTATTGACATCATGTGACAAAAACCATTCCAAATGTCTCCCAATAAAGCCTTTTGCTCCAATAATAGCGATTTTTCTCATCATGCCATCCTCTTAAATTCTGTCATCAAGTCTGCCTCTCTCTGTATGAGACTATACTCTTCCCTTCTTAATATGTCACTTGATATACAATCAGCAAAACGCTGTATAGATTTTAAGAAAGAATCATCGGCAGGAAGATTACGCGTTTCTACATCTTGATTTTTCTTAATAAGGTATGTAGGAACAAACCCAGCAGGAGCCGTCAGTATGCGGTCAGAGATTATAGTACCTTTACTTCCCCATATTTCTATCTTACACTGGTAATCGTTGTCCATACCAAATGCAAGCTGAGCTGTTACACCAAATTCATTTATCATTGTAGCCGAACCATACATATCAACATCTACGTCCGGAAGATAGTTAAGATGTGCAGTTGTAAGCTTAGCCGTTTCGCCTAACAAATAGGAAGCATACTTTAAAGTATACCCCCCGGCATCTATCAACGCCCCACCACCTAACACTTTGTTGTAACGGAAATCATTTTGCGCACGACGCGGAAAACCAAAAGAAATGCGATATAATCTAACATCTCCTATCTCACCACTGGCAACAATATCTTTTACAGCCTGTAACTGGTTGTGGTAAACGAACATATAATTCTCATGAAAGGCCAAGCTTTTTGAATCTGCAAGCTCGATTAAAGCTTTCGTATCCTTGCTTTCTGTTGTTGAGGGTTTCTCCACAAATACATGCTTACCATGCTCTAGCGCGAGTTTCGCCCATCTATAATGTAAAGCGGGTGGCAAGGGCAAATAAACAGCATCAATTAAGTTTGAGGAAACAAGAGCCTCATAGCCTTCTATAATTTCGCCACAACCAAAGAAATCTATAAAACTCTGTGCCTTATTCTTTTCGGTTTCAACACGCTGCTGATTTTCTGTAATATAATATTCTTTCTTACCATACCACTCTTCAGCACTTGCAATACCAATACCGGCAAATACAAAATCTTTGCTTTGTAGTAAAGCCGGAGAAAACCTACGAAACGCAATCTCCGAAGGACATATAATTCCAATTCTTATCATTACAAATATCTTTTAACATACTCCTTTCCATTTTTGTTAATTTGCCTCATAGAACAACCCACTATAGTGGAACCTTCTTCAACATCATTAACAACAATCGTTCCCGGAGCTATAAAAACATCATTACCAATTTTCACATTACCTATTATCTTTACTCCATGCCCAATAAATACATTATTTCCGATTATAGGAAAACCTTTCCCTCTCATACCACCAATCAATGTACAAGGATGAATAATTACATTATTACCGATTATAGAAGAAGGACTAATTGTTATAGGACCGGAATGTGGCAGTATTAAATTATCTCCAATAACAGTTTCTGGAGGAATTGTTACCCCATACAATTCTTCTATTAACAAACTATATACTTTGCAAAAATATTTTACAACATGGGGGGGGCATTCTTATACAATCTATTAATAGCAAGAGCTCTATATCTCGCTTTAAAAAAACAAGAGCATCTCATAACATAAAAGGAGTTAATAGAATCTTATTGCAGACAACAAGCTACGTGCCGCTATATTTAAATAATTATTGTATGTTACAAAAGACAACATTTGGTTGAGAGTGAGCCAACAATAATTTTCCTCTACATCAATAGGAAACTCATCACCAACCTCTACTATCATATTGAGGTTCTGCTCTTTGAAGAAACGTCCCCCCTCTTCACTCTGATTGGTAGAATACCATATATTCTCTTTAGGGGCATTGAGTATCGTATCCAAATAAGGAATAGTATATTCATTTTCGCCCTTGCGATAATTGCCGGTGAGACATTGTACCGTAGGGGCCATTTCTACAACATCAAAATTGCCTGCCTCTAATTTGGCTTGAACTAAGAAATGATATATTCCGTTAATTTTCTTAACTATAAAACCCATCAGTCCATGCTGGGCAGAGCGCACCATGGGTTGATCCCAAGAGACAACCTCCCGATTACCAATCTGTACATTCACCCCTATCACATCAAAATACTTATGGTCTACATGCTGAATGGTATTTCCATCATAGACCCAATTATTCATTTCCGAAATTCCAATCTTTTCTACATTCAATTCGTATTTGAATTTCAGGGAAGTCATCCATTTGATAATGTCTGTTATCTCATGCAAATGGTTGTCATGGCTTAATACTGAATACATAAAGGACTTGGGCTTAAACTGCATGTCAGTATTGAGCGACTGGAAAGCTGACAACAAATCCAAAGAATGCTCGGAATAGTTACCAAATGGGATACATGATATGACTGTACGAGTATCCATATTGATGACATTAGGAAAAGATAGAAGTTCTTTAATCTGCCCAAGCGTCACCCATATAAATCCTTCTTTTTGTTCAATGTCTTCATTCTCTGCCACCTCCACAATTATATTCCTATTTCGTTTCTGTAAGAAACGTGCCCCTTGCTCAGACTGCAACTGATCTACTAACACTTCTACTTCTTTTTCTCCTGTGAAGTATTCGAGATAGTTGGGCGAAGCCCCTTGATGCACTCTAGTATAGTTGCTACGAGTTGCCTGAAGAGTTGGGGAGAGTTGAACTACATTTAGATTTCCCGGTTCTATCTTTGCTTGTATCAAAAAGTGGAACACTCCACGAAACTTTTTCACTATAAAACCTAAGAATCCTATTTCCGGTTGATTGATTATTGGCTGATCCCAACTACTTACATTTCTATAGTTTGTAGAGATACGAATACCATCTATACTAAAAAACTTGCCGGAGTTATGGCGAATTCGGTCATCACGGTAACTCCATCCACGAAGGTTCTGTAAAGGAATCTGATTAATTTCACTTACAACCTCTTCGTTTTGTTGTTTCATCCAACTTAAAATATCGGATGTAGACTTAAAAAAGCCATGATGCAACGCTGATACTAAAAAATCTAACTTGATTTCATTTATATCTCTTTTCATATATAGAAAAATAAATTATATACGTTTTAGCAATTCTATATTAACCATTTCCTTCTGGTGAGAACGCAACCAATCAGGGCTTTTTTCCCACCACTTAAAATTCAAAAGGAAATCTATTGTCTCCTTATCGTATCGAAATGAAATAACCTTAGCAGGAACTCCACCAACAATCGCATAAGGAGGGACATCTTTTACTACAGCCGCATGTGCTAATACCACGGCTCCATCACCTACCGTTACCCCCCCGGCTATAAAAACTCTTTGACCAATCCAACAATCGTTACCTATTATTATTGGTCCGGAATTCTCATTATACAAGTCTTCTGTGCAATAGGTAAATCCAGCCTGTTTCTTAGTAGAAACAAAGCAAGGCGATGTGGAGACAAACGGAGCCGTATAAGTATGGCGACCCATATTACATTGAACAAACTGTCCTATAGAACAATACCGACCTACTGTTGCATTAATAACAGAATAGTGCCCAATATATGATCCATAACCAAGATGCCCACTAAATTGTGCATGAGGACTAACATGATTACCACCTTCAAACAAGACCTTCCCCAGCCTTGCTGTATAATGCACATCTACTCCTGCTTTTCTTCGCACTTTGAATATACACCAAAGATTTTTAATATACAATACTATATCTCGCAGTAAATCATACAGCATACCTTTATATATTTGTAATATATCTACTTTTTCCAAACACCAAATGCGGTGTTTGAAATAAGTTTCCTAATTTGCATAGTGAAACATGTCGAATATAGAATATTTATCGTTATCATTGATACTACTACTCCATAAGCTCCGATAAGACTTCCTAGAAATAATGATAGAGGAATATGTACAAGCAATCCTAACAATGTCACATAAGTTTGAAGTTTAATAGCTCCGATACCATTTATAAGATTCACTTGCAGACCGTCCCATGTAGTTACCATCATATATATACCTACCAAAACTGACATCATATAAGAAACATGAGCTGAATCTCCTACCCACAATTCGTAAACAAAGGGAGAAACAATCACCATGATAAGCATTGCTAAAGCAGAATACAAATATACTTTACTCATACGTTTATAAATGCGCTTCATCCAACCAAATTCACCCTTTGCATAAGCATCGGTAAACGCAGGCCATAATGGGGTCAACATAATATTATACACCATCATAGCTATACTTAAATACTTATAAGCAATATTGTAAGCCGTAACATCATTGGGACCTGATACATTTGAAATCAGAATATTTGTTGCTTGAAATAATACCACAACTTGAATCTGGATTAGGAAGAATTTAACCCCCAACCCAAACAAATCCTTTACATGTTCTCGCCGAAAGGAAGATATACTAGGTTTGATTTTTCTGAAAATCCCATGATAAAGTGTAACTGATGCTATCAAAATCACTAAAACCGGCATCAAAGATATAGCAATAGCCAACAAGTATAAAGAGGGTGAACAAGTTTTTGTTAATATATATATGATTAAGAGAGACAATATATTTCCAATAACAGGAAAAGCCGATGACAAAGCTACCTTTTGGAAAGCTGCGACTACAGATACAAATACATTTACTATCATCTGTAGACAGAAACAACCAAAAAGAATATATAAAGCCTTCGATATTTCGATATTATAAGTTCTAGAAACATTAAGAAAACTCGCCCAGTCTATCAATGGTATAATAAGTTCCAATAACACTAAAAGGGGAACAAATATGAAAATCATCATTACATAGGTCGTTGAAACTAATTCGCGTCCCTTATCCCATTCATTGAGTGCAATAGCTTCTGCTAAACGGTTCTTTAAACCCAATGTAAAACCGACATCAAAGAAATTAAGCCATAATACTATGCTTGACAAAGTTAGCCAAATTCCATACATCTCAGAGTTAACATAACCCAAAGTTAATGGAACTAACAAAAGCTGAACAATAATGCTGACACCCTTAATCAATAAAGAAGCCGCTATGTTTTTTTTCACAGCAGCACTTCTTGTATCATGTGAATTGAGTAGTTTTTTTATATTTCCTAAAATTTGAGGAATCATATAAGTCCAAATTATTTTCCTAATCCCTACGGAAAATATCTCTAGTATATACTTTCTCCTTCACATCATCAAGTGACGGATCATAACGATTTGCAATGATGGATTGGGATTCTGATTTAAAAACAGACAGGTCGTTTACTATTCTGCTGCCAAAGAAAGTGCTACCATCTTCTAGCGTTGGCTCGTAGATAATAATTTCTGCCCCCTTAGCTTTGATACGCTTCATGACTCCCTGAATGCTCGACTGGCGGAAGTTGTCGCTATTGCTCTTCATTGTTAAGCGATAAACCCCAATAACACAACGCTTTTCTTCCTTGACGTCAAAATCGCCCCGATTATAATAATCGTAATAACCAGCCATTCGGAGAACACGGTCAGCTATAAAATCTTTACGCGTGCGATTACTTTCGACAATGGCACCTATCAGATTCTCGGGTACGTCTTGATAATTAGCAAGCAGTTGCTTGGTATCTTTGGGTAAACAATATCCACCATAGCCGAACGAGGGGTTATTATAGAAACTGCCAATACGGGGGTCAAGGCCTACACCATCAATAATAGATTGGGTGTTGAGTCCTTTCATCTCAGCATAAGTATCGAGCTCGTTGAAGTAGCTTACTCTTAATGCAAGATAGGTATTAGCAAAGAGCTTCACTGCTTCTGCTTCTGTTAACCCCATAAAGAGCGTATCTATATCCTCTTTAATAGCACCCTCTTGTAACAGAGCAGCAAAAGTATGGGCTGCTTGGTCTAAACGAATATCGTCTTCTGGCCGTCCGATAATAATTCGACTAGGATAGAGATTATCATAAAGAGCCTTACTCTCGCGCAAGAATTCAGGTGCAAAGAGGATATTCTCACTGTGGTATTTTTCTCTTACACTAGCAGTATAGCCTACCGGAATGGTAGACTTAATAATCATAATGGCATTGGGATTTACTTGTAAAACAAGCTCTATAACCTCTTCTACATGCCGGGTATCAAAGTAATTCTTCACCGGATCGTAGTTAGTAGGAGTAGCTATCACTACAAAATCGGCATCTTGATAGGCCGCTGCTCCATCCAAAGTAGCTTTTAAGTCTAGAGGTTTCTCTGCTAGATAGCGTTCTATATATTCATCTTGAATAGGAGAACGACGGGCATTAATTTTATCAACCTTCCCTGGTACAACATCCACAGCCGTAACCTGATGGTGCTGACTCAACAATGTAGCAATACTCAAGCCCACGTACCCGGTACCTGCAACTGCAATTTTCATATTATAAAACAAATAATTATATTGGCTTTCCCAAATAGACTGTACTGAATTCTAAATATAACAACTCTACTCATCAATGCCGGCAGATACTCCACTTCCTCCATTAATCAAATATGACTAATGTGCAGAGGAAGCATCTACACAAACATCTCCACCTAAGAGTTAGAAACTCGCAGAGTCGCATTCTGTACATGCTCGTAATATAGGGACAACATCAGATAAATAATACATTTCTTTATAGCTCCCTATCATTTACTTATGCAATCTTTGCAAAGTTAGCTAAAAAGCTAATACGTTGCAATAATATTCCATATAAAAGCTCAAAAAAGTTACATCTGTAGAGTCAAATGAAATCAACCAACAAGTACAAAAGTACATCAGCCGTCTGAGTGTACATAGTTCTCACTTAGAGACCGCTATCTTATATACACAAAAAAGCCCCGACTACATTCAGTAATCGAGGCTCTCGTTAAAAGAAGGCGGCCACCTACTCTCCCGCATTGCATTGCAGTACCATCGGCGCAGGCGGGCTTAACTTCTCTGTTCGGAATGGGAAGAGGTGGAACACCGCCGCCATAGCCACCTAATATGGGGTTGACTATTGCACACAAGCAAAAACTATTACGAATCATGAAAACTTAACTAAATGAAGCTCTCACATAACCGTATCAAGTAAAAGCATCTAACGAAGAAAGTTTCGGGCAATTAGTAGTGCTCGGCTTTGACGTCACCGCCTTTACACCTACACCCTATCAACGTC
>NZ_JBWPWW010000012.1:0-82636 GCF_056590795.1 Prevotella sp. C0026C3
AAGTAATAGCGAAATAAAATGACCCACCCGACCAGGGCATTTAGTGGGTCAATAATAAATCGTTTTACTGGGTCTAAAATACTTTGCCAGCGTGGGTCAAATTAGTGTGGCTTTTCCACACGGTGAGTAGTCGTGCCAGACAGGAGAGTGCTGTACAGGTGGGCATCATCAAACCATCACGCATGGCCGCCGATGCTACTTATCGCACACTCGTGGAAACCGTCAACGCCCTTACCATCATCAACGGTGCAGCCCCCTACCCCCCCGTTCATCGCCCCTGTGAACGCCATCATCGACCGCATGAAGACAGTGTTGACCACACGCCACACCGTAAACACAAAGAAGGGCAGCAGCCCCACTCTGCCCCTCCCCATAAAGGGGAGGGGGAAGTATAAACTCATAAACTCAAGAGCTTAAAAACTCACAAACTCCATTTTGTAAAAAGACAGGCGCCTCTGCAAAATATGCAGAGACGCCTGTTTCGTTATTGATTGCTGTTTTCTGAATTAACCGAAGTTATCGAACATAATAGATTCCAGTTCTACACCGATACTATCAAGCATGTCTTGTACGGCCTTACTCATCGGGCCGGGACCACACATATAGTATTCTATATCTTCGGGCGCTTCATGGTCTTTCAAGTAGGTGTTGTACATCACTTGGTGTACAAAACCGGCCGTATAAGCCACTCCTGCTTCGTCGGCCTTAGGATCTGGACGGTCTAGCGCCAAATGGAAATGGAAATTAGGATATTCCTTTTCCAATTCATGGAAATCTTCTAAGAAGAATGCTTCGCTCAAAGAACGCGCACCATAGAAATAATGCATCTCGCGGTCGCGGGTGTGGAGCGTCTTCAACATGTACATAATCTGTGAGCGTAGAGGAGCCATTCCGGCACCACCACCAACCCAAATCATCTCTTTTCCGGAGTCTAAAATAGGATGGAAATCACCATAAGGGCCACTCATCGTCACCTTATCACCCGGCTTTAAAGAGAAGATATAACTCGATGCAATACCCGTCGGTACATCTTGGAAACCTACCTGTGGACGTGGAAGGAATGGTGTGCTGGCAATACGCACCGTCAAAGTGATGATGTCTCCCTCATCAGGATAGTTGGCCATAGAGTATGCACGTACCGTATCTTCAGGGTTATGAGCCTTCAATGACAGAATATTGAAATTCTTCCAAGCGGAAAGATACTCTTCGCCAATATCATTTTTATCAAAATCCTTATCGTAATCAATGACGTCGTAAGCAGGAATTCTAATCTGCGAATAGGAACCGGGAATGAAGTCCATATGCTCTCCAGGGGGTAATGCCACCTTAAATTCCTTGATAAATGAGCTGACATTCTTGTTACTAATGACCGTACACTCCCACTCTTTTACGCCAAGAACGCTCTCTGGTACTTTAATCTTCAAGTCGCCTTTGACCTTACATTGGCATCCAAGTCGCCAATGTTCTTTCACTTCTTTGCGACTGAAGTGAGGACGTTCGGAGTCTAATATCTCTCCACCACCCTCTGTAACACGTACACGGCACTGACCGCAACTACCTTTTCCACCACAAGCAGAAGAAAGATGTATGCCATTTTGAGTTAGTGTAGAAAGCAACGAACTTCCTTGTTCTACATTGAGAGTCTTCTCATCATTAACAACAAGATTTACGTTTCCACTTGGACTAAGATACTTTTTAGCCACAAGTAGTACGACTACCAGCAGTAGGATAATCGCCAAGAATACGAGTATACTTATTAATATAAACTGTCCCATATCTTATATTATATTTTTAGACCAGAGAAGCACATCATGGCCATAGCCATGAGTCCCACTGTAATAAATGTAATACCAAGTCCCTGTAGAGGCTTTGGCACATCACTATACTGCATTTTCTCACGAATAGCGCCCATACTCACGATAGACAGCGTCCATCCAATACCACTACCTATAGCATAAGCAATACTATCCCAAATACTCCCAATATACTGTGTGTTGCTTGGATCAAGGTTGATACGCTGCTGCATGAAGAGAGAAGCTCCCATAATAGCACAGTTTACTGCTATCAAAGGTAAGAAGATACCCAACGCAGAGTAGAGAGATGGACTAAACTTCTCGACCGTCATCTCAACCAATTGAGTAATACCTGCAATGACTGCTATAAAGAGAATGAAACTCAAATAAGACAAATCCACACCCTCTATCAAACAATCGGGACCTAAAACCTTCGTTTGGAGCAGGTAATCCACCGGTACCGTAACTAGCAATACAAAGGTAACGGCAAGTCCTAATCCCAAACTCGTCTTCACATTCTTACTTACAGCAAGGAATGAACACATACCAAGGAAGAATGCGAAAATCATATTATCCACAAATATGGACCTAAAGAAAAGACTAATAATATGTTCCATCTTAATTATTTCTCTTTATAAAAGTAAGCACGGTGTATCCAAATCACACACCCGACAAGTAATAATGCCATAGCAGGCATGGTCATCATACCATTATTAATATATCCTGCGTCGTACACTCCTTGGGGTATTAACTGGAATCCTAGCAAGGAACCGCGTCCCAAAAGTTCACGAAAGAAACCTACCACAACAAGAATCAAAGCATAACCTAAGCCATTTCCTAAACCATCTAAAAAACTTGGCCAAGGTTTATTCGTCATGGCGAAGGCCTCAAGTCGGCCCATCAGAATACAGTTGGTAATGATAAGACCTACATAAACGGACAACTGGACACTCACATCATAGGCTACTGCCTTCAACAATTGACTTACAATAGTTACCAAAGCTGCTACTACAACCAACTGTACAATAATTCTTATTCGCATCGGAATCGTATTACGAATAAGTGAGATTATCACGTTGCTAAATGCAGTAATAACCGTTACAGCCAATCCCATAACTATAGAAGGCTTCAATTGACTTGTTACAGCAAGAGCACTACATATTCCCAACACCTGAACCATGATAGGATTATCTAGGTTCAGAGGATTGATAAATGTCTCTTTATTTTGTTTTGAGAATAATGCCATATTATTTATCCTTTAAAAATTTAAGATATTGTCCCAAACAAGTGTGGAGCATCTCTGTCACACCATTTGATGTCAGAGTTGCACCGGTGACGCCATCAACTTCTCTCTGAGGGTCTTCTACCTTTTTGCTAACAGTAATTGCGATGGCAACTCCATCTTTCCCAAATATTTTTTTGCCTTGGAATTGAGCCTGCCAAGCTCTACTATCTTTGATTTCAGCACCAAGTCCAGCTGTCTCACTCTCATGGTTGAAGTAAGCACCAAATATAGTTTCCTTGTCGGCATTTAAAGAAATGTACCCGCTGATAGGTCCCCAAAGTCCCATACCATATACTGGAATGATATATTTCTCTTCACCATTGACTTTACAAATATACAGAGCGAGACGACCTTCTTTAGTATCTTTACTATTCAATTTGAACCCGGTGTTTTCTCCACCTTGTTCTCCGGGTGCTAAGACCTCTCCATTTGGATTGATAATCTCATCTGCCAATACCACCTCATGATATTTCTTGACAGCCTCTGCGTCATTGATGTCACGAATGTTAAGGGCATAGAGTAGTTGCTTTTTCTTATCTAAGGCAACGTTAGCATCTTGCGCCGGCTTCAATGCTTGAAACACAAATGCCAAAAGAAAGGCCACAACCACTACAATTACCATTGAATAGATAATCGTATATGAATTTGAATTTGTTTTCATTGTTCAATAATTATAATTTCAGTAGTGGCAATATTATTTGCTGGTACGCTTGGTACGCTTAGCAATATTTCGCTGTACTACACAGTAATCAATTGTTGGAGCAAACATATTCATCAGCAAGATAGCCAGCATCATACCTTCCGGATATCCGGGATTAAGCACACGTATAATAACAGCCATCGCTCCAATGATGAAACCATAAATATATTTACCGATTTCTGTTCGTGCACTTGTTACAGGGTCTGTAGCCATAAAAACTGCTCCAAATGCAAATCCACCTAAGATAAGATGTTCATACCAAGGAATATCAGTAGCACCACCAATATTAAATAAAGCTGCTACAATACCGCCACCGACAAATACACTACACATAATCTTCCAAGAAGCAATGCCTGTCCACAATAAGATAATGGCGCCAATAGCTATTGCTATAATAGAAGTTTCGCCTATTGAACCGGGGATAAAACCTACAAACATGTCGTTGAGACTTGCAGTTGGAATAATATTCTGGCCTAATTGACCAAGGGGTGTCGCTGCCGTGAAACCGTCAGGAAGCGTATTGCCTAAACCGAATATGGAATTTTTAGCTATCCAGACACTGTCACCACTCATTGTTTGGGGATAAGAGAAGAATAAAAATGCACGAGTTACAAGTGCAACATTGAAAATATTCATTCCCGTACCACCAAATATCTCTTTAGCAAATATGACAGAGAAAGCTATTGCAATAACCAAAATCCAAATAGGAGTGGTTACAGGAATAATCAATGGAATTAAGATACCAGTCACAAGATAACCCTCTTGTATCTCCTCTCCTTTCCATTGCGCCCAAGCAAACTCTATACCCAATCCTACTATATAAGAGATAATTACTTTTGGAAGTACAGCCAACATTCCGAAAGTAAATATTTCAGTAAATGAAGCTGTGGTCAATGTACCCGCAGCTAAATAATTTTGGTAGCCGACATTATACATTCCGAAAAGTAAAGCGGGCAATAAAGAAATCACCACTATACTCATGATTCTCTTTGAATCTATTGAGTCGTGAATCGAAACGCCAGTCTTTGAAGTTTCGTTTGGAACATATAGGAAAGTCTCGAAGCCTTCAAAAACGCTCTTAAATGCGTGCAACTTCCCTCCCTCTTCAAAGTTTGGTCTGATTCTATCTATGTATTTTTTTAAACTCATAATAAATATAACTACGTTTTATACCTTAAGCATTTTCTTTACGTAGGATATCTAGTCCATTACGTACGATTTGCTGTAGGGGCAATTTTGAGCTATCGACAAATTCAGCCAAAGCAAAATCTTCTGGACTTACTTCATAAATACCTAGCTGTTCTTGCTTATCAATATCACCCGCAATAATAGATTTAATAAGGAATTCAGCCATAATATCCATTGGCAACACCTTATCATACTCTCCACTCATAATCATGTGACGCTCTCCACCTTTGATTCGAGCATCCAATTTATAAGCTTTCTTCTTCCCTTGCAACCAAGAGAAATAGCTGCGATTGACAGAGAATTGAGAGATTCTCGGTAAAATCCATCCGAACATTTCATTTACATTGTCACCTTCGGGAATAGCAGTTACTTCTGATGTATGCGCTCCAAGGAAATCATCTAATAACGCTTTACGCCCTGTCAAAGGATTACCATTAATAATACGCACATTATCTATAGTTTTCAACTTATCTTTGAGCAAATCCTTAAGTGGAGTTCCCACCAAAGTTTTAACATAATCCGGTTCATGAATCTTACTTCCGGCAATAGCTATTGTACGTGTTAAATCTACTTTACCTGTTGTAAACAAGCGACCAATAAAGATAACTACAGATGGCTCTACCGTCCAAACCACTTCACCTTTATTCACCGGTGACAAATGATTCACTTGTATTCCGACATTACCAGCGGGACATGGACCATCAAAGATTGTTACTTCAACATCTTTGGCATTTGTCAATGCATCACTCTTTTGATTGGCTCCAATTCCCAAATATGTTTTTTGAATCTTCGATAAGGCAGTAAGTCCGGTTTGAAAGGCAGATTCATTACCTTCTAACTCAACCTCGAAATCTGCGGCCAAAGGCATATCACGCAAAGCAGATACAAAAATAGCTTTAGGTTCTACATCCTCTGTTGTTGACACTGCATACGGCAATTGGTTGATGAAACCAAAGAGACCGGCTTCTAACAAAGACTGTTTAACGCTTTCTGCATCAAGGCTATTCACATCTTTTACACCGAAATCTATAAATTGCTGTTCTGCATCTGCCTTTACATTCACGCTAAGGACTTTTCTACGATCACCTCGCACAATAGCTTCTACAGTACCACTAACTGGAGAAGCAAACTTAATCGAAGGATGTTTTTTATTCACAAACAAGCCTTCTCCTGCTTTAACATGGTCACCTTCTTTGACGATTACCTTCGGCTGTAAGCCTATGAAATCATTTGGGACAAGCGCATATACATCGCTCATTCCTTGACTTCTTGTTACAGTCTTGGCCTTGCCTTGCAGGTTAATGTCTAAGCCCTTACGTAACTTAATTACATTTGCCATAATTATATTTAAACTGATAAATATTGTTTTTGTACATTCACAAAAATAAACACAAGTGCAAATATACTAAAAAGCGGACACTTAAAACAAGAAAAGACAGCTTTTATTTCTATGTCAGGCAAAAAACGACTAAATTTGCGTCATTAATTCATAGAGAGCGAATAAAACGTAAATACAAACATATCATAAATGGGAGTATCTGGACATTTGTCAGTATATACTTCTTTACAATTGTATTGTTGCATATACCAGCAATACAGCGCTTTATTGGGTCGAAACTTAGCATTGCCGTTGGCAATAAATTAGGTACCAAAGTAGAAATAAAACGAGTAAACTTAGGTATATTTAATCGGGTAATTATCGACGGGATAGCAATTCAAGACCAGCATGGTGAGACTATGTTATCAGCCAGTCGGTTATCTGCCAAGTTCGATATACTCCCCCTTTTCCATGGTAAGCTCTCTATTTCTGCCGCTCAATTGTTTGGTACCTCTATCACCACATATAAACAAACCACTAATTCTAAGCCTAATTACCAATTTGTAATTGATTCTCTAGCATCAAAGGATACAACTCAACATTCAAAATTAGACTTAGCAATACACTCAATTATTATTAGACATGGTGCTTTTTCATATGACTTGCGAGAAGCAGTTACACTCTCTCGTACATTTAATACAAATCATATTGCCTTCCAAAATATCAGTGCACATCTTATATTAAACCAACTCACCAAAGAGCTGATAGATGTGAATTGTAAAAAGCTGTCACTCACAGAGAAATCAAGTTTGACGGTCAAAGGCCTGACTTTTAAGTTAACAGTAAACCAGCATGAAGCTAAACTATCCCATTTTCATCTGCAATTACCTCAATCTTCTATCAAGTTAGGAGAATGCCGTGCCAGTTTCAAAAAAGGTAAACATGGAATAGAAATGCCTTCATTGCAATTCATTGGTAGTATTGATAAATCTACCATAACACCTTGTGATTTAACGTTTTTATATAAATTATTCAAAGAAGCAAACAATCCAATAACACTTCAATCCTCTTTTTCTGGAACTAGTACATTTATTCGAATCAAAGATATTCATATAACAGGGAAAGACCTTACATTAAATACAAATGGTTCTTTAAGCAATTGGCAGTCCACTCCACGCTGGGTTGCTGCCGTACAAGAACTACGAATATCTGCTAATGGTATTAAGATGATAGCCGAAAGCCTAGGAACCAAATTCAACATCCCGGCAGAAATGACAAGATTAGGCAATATCCATTTCCAAGGTTTTCTTGGTGGATATGGGCAAGACCTTGCTCTAAAGGGAATATTAAAAACCGGTCAAGGTGTCGCTAATATAGCTTTAGGCAAGCATCTCAACAACTTTTCCGGACGTCTAGAGACAAAAGGTATCAACCTTGGTAAAATACTTAATAACAACAAATTAGGCGTCTTAGCATCAAGTATCAATATAGATGGGAAATTGCCTACAAAAGAACAATCTCCTCTATTGATTATTGCTAAAGGTTTTATCTCACGCTTTGACTACAACCAATACTCTTTCCAGAATATTCATCTAAATGGAAAATTTGTACAAGCTGCTAAAGGTATGCAGTTTAAAGGACTATTAAATGTTGACGACCCTAATGGACAATTGAGTTTACATGGTAATATCAGCAAAATTAATCAGGTATTAACAGCCCAATTAGAAGCTCATACTACTAATTTAAACCTAACGGCCATGCATTTGCCATCACCTTGGTCACAAGCTCTCATTAGCGGGAAAATTTCTAGTAATATAGTCGGTAAATCTCTCAATACAGCTACTGGCCAACTCGTCGTATCAAATCTTAATATCTCAAAGAGTGATGGTGATTTTATACTCAATGAGCTGCGAGTTAATACGGGATACCATGACAAAATCCATTACATGAATTTAACGAGTGATTTCGGGACACTTGCTATTCAGGGAAACTTTGATTATGCAACACTCTATCAAAGCATAACCAATCAAATAGGCAGTAAACTCCCCACCCTGCCCGGTCTTCCAAAAGTTACAAATAGCAAGTATAACAATTTTACTATCAACACTTCACTCTACAACTCAGAATGGTTGAAGACTCTTTTCAACGTTCCTTTGGAACTCCAAGATACAGTTTCGTTGAAGGGTTCAATTAATGACATTGATAAAAAGATCAATCTTATCTGCCAAGTTCCACACTTCACTTATGCAGACAAACAGTACGAAGACGCCTTCATTGAAGTAACTACGCCCAATGACACGTTGAAAGCCAACGCTAGATTGAAAATGCTAGACGACAAGGGAAACGGTTTCTATTGGAACCTCCAGTCTCATGCCGCCAACAACAAGCTGGGAGCAATTCTCTCATGGGACAATAAAAGGAAGAAATTATTTAGAGGACAATTGTCTACAGAGGCCGACTTCTTTAGAACTGATGGTGGTGTGTCTTCTGCCCATGTCAAGATACACCCATCAAATATTCTTGTCGGCGACACAATTTGGCATGTCCAGCCCAGTGATATCATTTATAGTAAGAACCATCTAACCGTTGATCATTTTGAAATATCCCACAACAAGCAGCATATCATTGTATCGGGAATGGCCACAAAAAGTATGGAGGATTCCCTAACAGTAGACTTGCAAGATGTCAATGTCAACTACATTTTGAATTTAGTCAACTTCCATGCTGTAGATTTTAGTGGTCTTGCTACCGGCCAAGCTTACGTTACATCAGTTTTTACTGAGCCCAAAGCTCACGCTAATCTACGCGTCAACGAATTCCGATTTGAGAATGGCCGCATGGGTACACTCTTTGCCCATGTAAACTATAATCACCAAGAAGGACAAATAAACATAGATGCTCAAGCGCTTGATGAAACCGACAAGCAAACCATTATCAAAGGTTATGTATCGCCCAAAAAGAATTATATAGATTTAGGTATAGCTGCCGATAACACCAGACTAGAATTCTTAGAGAGTTTTTGTGGGACATTCATGAACAATATAACAGCAACCGCAAATGGTAAAGTGCGACTGTTTGGCCCCCTGAACAACATCAATCTGACCGGGCTACTAGTTGCTTCGGGCAATGTACACATGCTAAGTCTCAATACAGATTATACATTAAAGAACGATACAGTAACACTTATTCCCGACCATATCATCTTAAAGCATGATACAATCTACGATCGAAACCATAACATCGGTATCGTTCACGGCACCATCAACCATGAACATCTGACCAATCTAACGTATAATATCAATGTAGATGCAAGGAACCTATTAGCCTACGATACTCATGAATTTGGGGGAAATACGTTTTATGGAACGGCTTACACAACCGGTACATGCTCTATTACCGGCCGCAGTGGCGAAGTAGTCATTGATGTCAATGCCACGCCGGAGAAAGGGAGTCAATTCGTTTATAACGTGGCAAGTCCGGCAGCTATATCTTCTCAGGAATTCATCAAGTGGTCTGACAGAGATACTATTGCGACAGATTCTATCCAGCACCTTCACTTACGAGCTGAGCAAGACCTACAGAATGAAGACGACACTCCTGATATTCCTACAGATATACGTATCAAGTTTCTCATCAACATGACCCCTGACGCTATCATCAGACTCATCATGGACCAACAAACCGGTGACTATATTGATTTGAAAGGCACAGGAGGAATCAGTGCCACATATTATAATAAGGGCTCGTTCGACATGTTTGGCAATTATGTGGTATCCGATGGCCTCTATAAACTTACTATCCAAAACGTCATTAAAAAAGATTTTACATTCCAACAAGGCGGAACTATCAGTTTTGGTGGCGACCCTTATGCCGCACGCCTAAACCTCAATGCCTTATATCCAGTAGTAGGTGTCAGTCTGAGTGACTTGAAGATAGGACGTAGTTTCTCGAGCAATAACATACGCGTCAATTGTCTTATGAATATTAGCGGTACTCCTAGTGCTCCTAAAGTCGACTTTACACTAGATTTACCTACTGTCAGTTCCGATGTTAAACAGATGGTATTCAGTATTATAAATAGTGAAGAAGAGATGAAACAGCAAGTATTATATCTGCTAGCTGTAGGTCGCTTCTACACCCAAGGTACCAACAATGCCACATCTGAATTGTCGGCTCAGCAAAGCCAGACAAGCTTGGCTATGCAGAGTCTATTAAGCGGTACGCTGAGCCAACAAATCAATAATGTTCTGAAAAATGTCGTTAATAATTCTAATTGGAACTTCGGGGCAAACATCTCTACCGGCGATGAAGGATTGAATAATGCAGAATATGAAGGATTATTCAGTGGTCAGCTACTCAACAATCGCCTACTCTTTAATGGACAGATGGGCTATCGCGACAATGCAAAGACCGCCACTTCAAGCTTCATCGGGGACTTTGATTTACGTTATCTGATATTTCCTAATGGCAACTTTGCCATCCGAGTGTACAATCAGACCAACGATCGATACTTTATTAAGAACACACTGAACACACAAGGAGTCGGAATTATCCTGAAAAAAGACTTCACTAATTGGCGCGACCTTTTCCGTTTCCGTAGCAAAAAGAGATTAAAGAAAGAAGTCGATAAGAATAATAAATAATACTGCAACGCTTTGGCAGCATTATTGTATAAGCCATTCAGCAAAACTGCCAAAGCACAACAGTATCGCTGTTAAGCCTTGGCAGTAACTCAATACTATTTTCTATACTTCCAGATATGTATCACCTTTCTAACGATTGCAATATGGTTGAAAGTCGATATACCTACAAATAGCACAATACCTACAACCAATGCAGGCCACACTCCCCTATCATCCATATTAGGAAATAGCGCTTCTATAACATCCATATAGTAAAGACGAACGGCATACAAAATAATCCAAGCCAAAATTAGAACTCCAAAATTCAATACCAATGTCAGCCATCTGTATGGCCATGCCACTTGCATAGGGCTATACCCTATCAACAGTAAATTTTCTAATTTCTCAGAATTCTTTTGTACCAATAGGTAGATGCTCAACATAAGGATATAAAAACTAAGAGCACTAATAATTAGACCGATGGCTACAACCATTGCTACAAGTAGTCGCAAGAAGTAAGTAGTCTTCTCCGCATTGAGTTTATCATTCTCCTGCTCATATCCTTTCCTATCCAGATACTTTGTAAAATGTTCGTCCGATGGGTTCTTAACAGTTACTATTAGGCGTGTAGGAGCAGTCGATTGCTGAGGCGCATACCGCTGATTACTCCAATCCATGAACGACTGCGGTACTAATATTGATGACAAACGGCTAGAGAATCCTATTACTTTGCCCTTATAAATATCAGTATATCCATTACCACGTATGTTGATATAAAAGTCTATCAGCCCCACCAATCCTTCACTGATTTTGGGCAGCGAATGGCTCTGTGCAAATCCAAAATTGTACATCGTAAGATATACTTTCGGCAGGATAATCGGAATAACCTTGCTTCCCGGAGTATATTTCCAAGCACTTAAAGGCACTTCGACAAATTGATTAGGAATGCTCTCAAAGGATATTTCACCATTATTCAGAACGCTTGTCCCATTGACAGACATATTGGCATCAGCTTTATACTCTGCACTTGTAAAGGTTCCTAAGTCGGTAATGAAGTCTTGATTTTCCAAGTCTTCTACTTCAGCATCACTGAAATTGCTGGCTTTTGCACTTAATGTATTACCTGCTCCTATTTTCTTATTAATAACCAGAAAGCCCGAACGCATGAAGCTATCTTCTGCTGTGAGTACCGAAGATATATCATGATAAAATTGAAAACCTAACAGAACGATGGTCATTCCAAACAGGTTTGCAAAGAAAAAACCGGCAAACTGCGGAATGCTGATATGTTGTCTTAGTAACTTCCAAACAAGTTTCATAATCTCAAAACTCTTTCGTAATTCATATCCATATGCTTTCCAATACTGGTAACAATAATACCCGCGCCTTGCTTCTTAGCTTCTTCTAACATAATTTCAGCCATAATTGTCGAATTCTTGTCATCAAGATGACTGATAGGTTCGTCTGCCAATAAGAAATCAAATGGCTGAACCAAAGCTCTTATAAAGGCTACACGCTGTTGTTGACCAAAAGACATAAGCCCAACTTTAGTATTCATCTTGTCTACAATTCCAAGACGTTCGAACCAATCATGAATTTGGGCATCTGTCTTAAAAGCGGTAATATGATTCTTGATTTCTACATTTTCATAAGCAGTAAGTTCTGGAAAGAGTCTCAATTCTTGAAACAAATGGCTTACATGACATTTCCTTTGCTCTACCCAATCTTTCTTTTTAAAGTCACTGATAGACCGATTATCAAAAGAAATTTCACCAGTATAATCATGCCGGTAGCCAACTATATAGCTGCAGAAGGTGCTTTTTCCTTTACCACTTTCTGATTCTAGGAGGTATAAATGTCCCTTTTGAAATTCTACATCCTGCTTCCACACATCAGAATGAATGTCACTTCTGTTAGTAAAAACTTGTGGCAAGACATTGCTAAACTTGATTTTTTCCATCGGTTATTTGATTCTATAAACGAGTTGGCTAACCTTTCCAAAGATAGGACTGATAAAATCCCCAACCATATTACCCTTTTCTGTCCCAATATGATTAAGGTTGACCATCATGACAAAGCGTTGTCCGGCAAACAACTGTTGGTCATTTCTTGTCGGTCTATTCTCTTGATTAGCGATGGTAGATAAAGCCTTTTCTGGTGTACTACCACTATAGAATTGCTTATCAGGCGTTACTCCAAAGTAGAAATCAGCCTTTCCATCAGAAAAATGGAATGCATCTTTCTGCCAATCGACGATGCTACTGCCTGCTGGACAAGACTGTTTCCAATAATCAACATCGGCTAACCATTTTGTATGAGCTAGTTGGGCTACTAATGAGATGCCTTGACTTGCCTTATCATTCCTCCCTATCAAAGTCATTTCACCATCAATGCTCCTTAATATATTATTCATGTCTATTGCCGAATTAATTCCGGAAAGTAGTACTTGGAATCCCTTGTTATTCTGCAAAACAGGTAAATAGGCTTCTCCATTCACATCCATAAAGATGCCAATAGCATCTTCGGGATGCATGGTATTCGCATATGTGCCTTTGATTGGGCGATAAATAGCCAATGCGTTTTGTAAGGACTCATTCACCTTACGATTAAATGCAAACGGCTTCCCATCAAAGAATAAACATTCTCCATGCTTCTCTACATTTGCACAAATATAAACTCTTGACGCATCAGCACCTTTAGGTATACCGATAGTCAGAGGGGCTACCAACTGTTCAGGCAAGGCATCTGCCCGTGCCACCATGCACATGGGAGCTTCCAGTGAATCGATTTTCTCGTAGATTTTACTACTCAAGATACCTTCATCCTCATCTTGATTCAAATATTTTACCATCTGTTGTCGCATTTGACTTTGGCCAGATACCGTAACAGGTCCCATTATCAAAAGCGATTTATCAGAATAACCTACGAGCCAAGAATCTCTCAACACAGCAAAATTATAATCTCTGAAAGATTGTACTTTGCTACATACTCCTTGCTCGTTTAAATTGTCCAATGTTTTTAGAAAATCGTCCTTATCTCGCATTTTCATGCATGCCCCTAAATTCCCATCAGGCGATTCAAACAGCAGGATACGTTGTGAAAGGTCTATCCCCGTCTTGTCTAATTTCTTCAAGTGAAGAAGTGACTTTAAAACAATAACATTATCAATGCCACTCATCTTGGCAGGATTAATAGCTATTAAAGCTTTTGATTCTGCTGGAACAGGATTCAAATAGCTACTATCCGAACAAGATAATAGCAAATTCACTAATAATACTCCTATGATAATCCTAAAATGTTTCATACTTCTAAATTTCTTTTAGTCAATTGCGACATCATAACAGCATACAGTCCGGCCGTTTCCGTCCGTAGCCGACTATTCCCCAATGATATAGGACTATAACCATTGTCCATAGCAAACTTCACCTCGTCAATAGAGAAGTCGCCCTCTGGCCCTATCAATACTGTAATATCCTCATTCGCATCTGTTTGCTGTAAAATATTAAAGAAATCTTCTCTTTCTATTTCTGGGTAACAATGTGCTATAAATTTAAGCCCTTTGCGAGGAGAGGTTATAAACTCTTCAAACGAAGATAGTTCATTGATAGTAGGCATCATGGACTTCCTACTCTGCTTAACAGCCGAAACCATAATTTTTTCAAGCCTGTCTATACGCAAGACTTTACGCTCAGAAAACTTGCATTGTAAAAAAGAAAAATGGTCAATACCTACTTCGCAAGCTTTCTCAACCATCCACTCCATACGGTCAATATTCTTTGTTGGTGCAATGGCTAGATGTATACTTCCATACCAACCTTTAGGTTGAGAAATCATATCAAGTATTCGGAATAAACATCTTTTCGATGTTGTCAAAGTTACTTCTGCTTGATAGAAATTACCAACTCCGTCTAATAACCATAATTGGTCGCCTGTTTTAAGGCGCAATACGCGTATTGCGTGTTGGGCTTCATCTAATGGTAACTCTTCCGTTTCGGGAAGAGTCGATACATAAAAAAAATGAGATTCTTTCATTATTTATTTGAATCATCAGTTATATCGGTACGCCTTTTCAACTCTTCGCTAAGATTAGAGGCGAGTTTATAATCCTCATCGCGAATAGCACGCTCTAATGCTTCCTTAAGCATAGGAGTACTAATGACATTCACAGGGAGTGCCACTCCATTTCCATTGGGATTGTATGGCACCCTTTGGCGCTCCCAAAGATTAGTATCTATATTGATAGGAAGTCTAGCCATATAAGCCAAAAGGACTCCATCTGTAGCTCTTATAGCATATTGGTCTAATGTCTCCACATTATTCAATACGGTCATATACTGTCCATCCACAACATCTAATATTAACAATTCAAAGGCATTGGATTGATCGGAACTGATGATATTCCATAAAACGGCAGGCAACATACGCTCCGACATCTTGCCTTTTGTGAAATAAAGGTCGAAGAGTTGCATGTCATATCGTTCACATGTTATTGACAACAGATATTCTTCGGCCTTATCTACCAAGACAAGAAGTCCTTTATCTTTTGTTCCAATTATCTCCGATATGTTTTTAAAGATAATTTCAGTCTTATTCATGTACCTCCTTCGGCTGCGGTTTAAAAATCAAAGCAAAGCATACACCAACCAACAATGCATAGCCGGCAAAAATCAACCAACAAGATTGCCAATCACCGACAATAAATACTTCATCAAACTTCTTTAGTTCATGTGTAAAATGATCGACCACAGCCTGTGCCGATAAAGTTCCTATTGTAGCCCCAATTCCATTAGTCATGAGCATAAAAAGTCCTTGGGCGCTCGAACGGAGTGCCGGATCTGTAGACTTATCGACAAATAGCGAGCCCGAAATATTAAAGAAGTCGAAAGCCACTCCATAAACTATCATGGACAAAACAAACATCCATACACCATTGCCGGGATTTCCATACGCAAAAAGACCAAAGCGCAAAACCCAAGCAAACATGGCTATAAGCATAACATTTTTGATTCCATACTTCTTCATGAAGAACGGAATGAGAAGAATACAGCATGTTTCGCTAATCTGTGAAAGAGAAATAAGCATATTAGCATGGCTTACCCCGAAAGTATCTGCATATAAATCCATCGGTTTAAAGCTGTGGATAAAAGGATTGGCAAAGCCGTTGGTTATCTGCAAACTTACACCAAGCAACATTGAGAAGATAAAGAAGATAGCCATCTTACGCTGCTTGAACAAAGTAAATGCACGTAATCCAAAGGCATCGACCAAGCTTTTCTTATCATCACCTTTACTAACAGGGCAAGCAGGCAATGAAAATGTATATAGGAATAAGATTAGACTAAATACGCCCGATGTTACAAATTGGTACTGATTGGATTGGAACCCCATTAAATCTACCAACCACATCGTACAAATAAATCCGATAGTTCCAAAGATACGTATGGGAGGGAAAGCTTTTACAGTATCCATATTTGCCTGCGTTAAGGCAGAATATGCAACAGAATTGCTTAATGCCAAGGTTGGCATGTAAAACGCAACACTCAAGGAATATAATAAAAAAACGTGATTTTGTGTGGTAGCAACACTCAACATCAAAGCTCCGGCAATCAAGTGACAAAATCCCAATAAGCGTTGGGCAGGTATCCATCTATCAGCAATAATACCTATCAATGCAGGCATAAATATAGAAACAACACCTTGTATTGCATAAAACCACCCTATGCTTTGAGCCATCCCAATATTTACGAGATAGGTTCCCATGGAAGTCAGATAAGCCCCCCACACTGCGAACTCCAAAAAGTTCATCAGTGCCAAACGTATTTTTAAATTCATCTGTGTTATTGATTTACTTTGTTGCAAAGATAAGGTAAATCAACCAATTACAATAAGAATAAAACAAAAAAAATTGATTGTCTCACGACAACCAATCTTTATTAACCTTAATAATCTAATACCATGAAAAACACAGTGCAAATATAGACTATATCTTTTAATATATCAAAGTATAGTGCAGTTATATGTATGTTTTATAACATAACTTAATAAACTTAGACAGTCTATTAAACTTCGTTGACAAGAACATGCGTTTCTAACAATATGTACCTATTTTATATACGATATCTAGTAACCGATAAGAAGTTCACATCAGCAGTAACCATCACTTTAGTAAAACATTCATTATAATTTGGTCAAACTCTGCCTGATGATGTACCCCTACTATCATTTGCGGTTGTCCGGTTTTAGGTATCATGAGAAAAGTCGGTATCGACTGTATACCAAACTGTGTAGCAAGCTCTTGCTCTTTATCTATATCAATCTGATAAACATTGATACGTCCTTTATATTTGGTTGCAAGCTGTTCCAAAATGGGAGACATCATTTTGCAAGGCCCGCACCATGTCGCATAAAAATCTATAATTGCTGGCTTGTCACCTTTAAACTTCCATTGTTTATCGTTCTCATAATCCATGACTTTATTCTTGAATTCTTGAGCGGTTAGACTTTGTACAGCTTTCTCAGAATTCTCTTTCGACTCTACTTGCTGTGCTACATTTTTTACCGAACGAGGGGAGGTATTACAACCAACAAATGTAAACGCTACAGCCATTATTATTAATACAATTTTTGTTTTCATTTATTTGAATCCTTTCATTTAGATTGATAATTCTTTAAATTCATAAAGGCAAAGATAGCTGTAATTCTATTTAGAATTAGGAAGTTAATCCTTTTTAAATAGGATTTTATAAAGAATTGAATAATAAGAAGGTTATCTGTTTGCGGAAACAGCAAAAATGTAATGTAGAGATTACAAATTTGAGACTCTATTCTTTGTACATTTATATTTTTACGCTATATTTGCAAAAGAATTACATGAGAGTGCAAACTTGACGCGTTTGACCTTATAATATAAAACGAATAATAAAAACAATAATTAAATAACCCCATTTTAACATGACTAAAAAAAGAGTTTACACTTTTGGTAATGGAAAAGCTGAAGGTAAGGCGGACATGAGGAACCTGCTTGGTGGTAAAGGTGCCAACTTGGCAGAAATGAACTTAATTGGTATTCCTGTCCCTCCCGGATTCACAATTACCACTGATGTTTGTAATGAATACTTTGAAAAAGGCCGAGAAGCTGTTGTTGAACTACTAAAAGCAGAAGTAGAACAATCTGTTCATCACATAGAATCATTGATGAACTCTAAATTTGGTGATCCTCAAAATCCTTTATTGGTCAGTGTCCGTTCTGGTGCTCGTGCATCTATGCCCGGCATGATGGATACGATCTTGAATTTGGGACTCAATGACGAAGTGGTTGAAGGGCTTGCCAAGAAAACTCAAAATGAACGTTTTGCATACGACAGCTATCGTCGCTTTGTCCAAATGTATGGTGATGTTGTATTAGGCATGAAGCCTGTAAACAAGGAAGACATCGACCCATTCGAAGCTATTATCATGGATGTAAAACGTCAACGTGGTATCACTCTGGATAATGAATTAACCGTTGAAGAGCTGAAGCAATTGGTAGAATTGTTTAAATTTGCCATCAAACAGCGTACTGGCAAAGATTTCCCAACAGATCCAATGGCTCAATTATGGGGTGCTATCTGTGCTGTATTTGATAGTTGGATGAATGAAAGAGCAATTCTTTACCGTAAGATGGAGGGAATTCCTCAAGAATGGGGTACGGCCGTTTCTGTTATGGCTATGGTGTTCGGAAACATGGGCGATACTAGTGCCACCGGTGTATGTTTTAGCCGTGATGCAGCTACAGGAGAGAATGTATTCAATGGAGAATATCTAGTAAATGCACAAGGAGAAGATGTGGTTGCAGGTATCAGAACTCCTCAACAGATTACTTTGGCGGGTTCTAAAAATTGGGCAAAACTTCAGGAAATTGATGAAGAGACTAGAGCCACGAAGTATCCTTCGATGGAAGAGACAATGCCTGAAATCTATGCTCAGCTAAATACCATCCAAGAGAAGTTGGAAAAACATTACCATGACATGCAAGATATGGAATTTACTGTTCAAGAAGGTAAATTATGGTTCTTGCAAACAAGAAATGGCAAACGTACAGGTATGGCAATGGTTAAAATAGCCATGGATCTTTTGAAAGAGGGTGAGATTGATGAGAAAACAGCTTTGCAGCGCTGTGAGCCCATTAAGCTGGACGAACTCTTACATCCGGTCTTCGACAAGTTGTCTCTAGCTCAAGCCAAGGTGTTAACACGAGGATTACCAGCGTCTCCGGGTGCTGCCTGTGGACAAATTGTATTCTTTGCAGACGATGCTGCTAGATGGAGCGCAGAGGGACATAAGATTATTATGGTTAGAATAGAGACCAGCCCCGAAGATTTAGCAGGAATGAGTGCTGCAGAAGGAATTCTCACTGCTCGCGGAGGTATGACAAGCCATGCTGCCGTCGTAGCTCGCGGAATGGGTAAATGTTGTGTATCTGGTGCCGGTGGCATCAATATCGATTATAAAGAGCGCACATTAGAGATTGATGGTATCACTTTGCGCGAAGGTGATTACATTTCACTAAACGGAAGTACAGGTGAGGTATATTTAGGTGAAGTTCAGACAAAGCCTGCAGAAATCACAGGTGATTTTGCGAATTTGATGGCGTTGTGCAATAAATATACGAAATTGGTTGTTCGTACCAATGCCGACACCCCACATGATGCTGAGATTGCTAGACAGTTTGGTGCAGTAGGTATTGGTCTGTGCCGTACAGAGCACATGTTCTTCGAGAATGAAAAGATCAAAGCTATGCGTGAGATGATTTTGGCTGAGAACACTGAAGGACGTGAGAAAGCACTTGAAAAACTTCTTCCTTTCCAAAAACAAGATTTCTATGGCATCTTAAAAGCTATGGATGGTTGTCCGGTTAATATCCGCTTACTTGATCCTCCATTGCACGAATTCGTACCTCACGATATTGAAGGACAAAAGATTATGGCCGAAGAGATGGGAGTTTCTGTACAGACGATACAACAACGTGTCAACTCCCTCAGCGAACATAATCCTATGTTAGGACATCGTGGTTGTCGCCTTGGAAACACTTATCCTGAAATTACAGCGATGCAGACTCGTGCTATCCTTGGTGCTGCAATCCAACTAAAACGAGAAGGCTTGGATCCTCATCCAGAAATTATGGTTCCCTTGATCGGTATAGTAAATGAATTCGATGAGCAAGAAAGGGTTATTCGTAAAGTGGCTAAGGAGTTATTTGAGCAAGAGAATGTAGAAGTTCCATTCAAAGTTGGAACTATGATTGAGATTCCGCGAGCAGCTTTAACAGCTGAAACCATCGCAACGAAGGCTGAATACTTTAGCTTTGGTACGAACGACTTGACACAAATGACATTCGGTTATAGCCGTGATGACATCGCCACATTCTTACCGGTCTACTTAGATAAGAAAATATTGAAAGTAGATCCATTCCAAGTATTAGATCAAGTCGGTGTTGGCCAACTCATTGATATGGCAGTTCAAAAGGGACGTAATACCCGTCCTGAACTGAAATGTGGTATTTGTGGTGAACATGGTGGTGAACCATCCTCTGTTAAATTCTGCCATCGCGTAGGACTCGATTATGTTAGCTGTTCTCCCTATAGAGTGCCAATTGCAAGACTTGCGGCGGCGCAGGCAGCAGTGGAAGAATGTTAGAAAACTCCTAAATATCAGCTGTTTAGGCGGAGTATCACGTGTTTACGGAGGTATTCCGCCTAATTCTTTTCATAAAACAGCGTGCATCTATACACACTATTTGAGCAGAATGAACGTAAATGTTTACAGTAAGTTTACTATTTTGGAATACACTGTTTACAGCGTGTTTACAACTGCAATTCTGCAAGTTATAACAAGTTTAGGTATTTTTATCACAATCAATTGGAACACGGATGAATTATGGCAACACTGAAAATATGCGTAAGGAGTAAACGTAGCGATGGGTTTTATCCTGTTTATATCAGGGTAACACATCATAGGGAACTTGCGTACATCAAAACTGACAAGATGGTGAACGATAAGGGCATCACGAAAACCAAAGAAGTCAAAGACCCATACGTGGTTGGTCTGCTCTCTCCTGTTATCATTGACTACATGGAGCGTCTCAACAAAAAGGACATTAGGAACTGGAATGCAAAAGAAGTGTCCGACTTTCTTGTGAGTGGCGATGATGATATAGACTTTTCGGAATATGCCAGAAAGCACATAGACCGAATGATTGACCGAGGGCAGCAGCGCAACGCTCGCAACTATGACCTAGCCCTGCAGCACCTCGAACGATTTGCAGGGACAAACTGTGTCAAGTTCTCGCATCTGACCTCGATGTTTGTAAACAGATGGATTAAAAGCCTTGAAACAACAAAGCGTGCCAAGGAAATGTATCCGATTTGCATTAGGCAGATATTCAAAGCTGCACAGGTGGAGTTCAATGATTACGACAACGGCATCATCAAGATAAAGACAAATCCGTGGGTGAAGGTGGAAATTCCAAAAGCTGATAAGCCCGAAAAACTGGCGATCACTCCTGAAGCATGCAGGGAGTTCTTTTTCTTTCCACTTCCTGAAAGTAAGATGGCGCACCCTACCACAGAGATTGGCAGAGATGTGGCAATGATGGTGCTTTGTCTTGCAGGTATCAACACGGTTGATTTGTTTCAGCTGAAGAAGACGGACTATTACGATGGTATTATCCATTACCAACGAGCCAAGACAAAAAAGTTTCGTGCCGATGGCGCATACATGGAAATGCGTGTCCCCCCTATCCTACTTCCCTTGTTCGACAAATACAAGAATACCGATGAGGCTGACGTGCATCTGTTCAACTTTGCTAAACGCCATACGACAACAGATAGTTTCAGTGCCAATGTGAATATAGGCATCAGAAATTTGTGTGAGGCTATGGGCATAGACAAGCAGCACGATTATTCTGTTTATACTTTCAGACACACATGGGGAACAGTGGCGCAAAACGATTGCAAGGCTACTATTGGCGAGGTGGCATTTGCTATGAACCATAGTAGCGGACACAGGGTAACACGAGGCTATATCAAGATAGACTTCTCTCCAGCATGGGAACTCAACGAGAAAGTAATTGATTTTATTTTCTTCTCAGACAAACCATCACAGCGAGAGCAAAAGCCGAAAGAAGAACATTTCAAACTCTCATTCCGTTATCAAGTTCATGGCACAGCATTCTTCCAAGGACGCAAGGTAGCAGAACTGACAGACGTTGGCTTCAACAATGTTGATGAAGTTATCGAGAAACTTGCCTCGCTTCTGCCTGATGATATTCCTGTCCGCTCAATGGTTTTATTCAAAATCGAAAATCAGGATAAAGACCAAACGGCAGTTTACGAGCGAATGAAAGGCAAAGGTTTTTAATCTTTCAAACCTACAAAGGAGCTTTCTTTTGTAGGTTTTTCTTTTTTCACAAAGAACTCTCACTTTTGTAATAGACGACTAAGTCTATTACTCATTATCATTCTCATTCTCATTCTCATTCTCATATAGATACATTTGCTACGTTTGCTTACGTTTGCTATTTTTGCTAACGTTTGCTTACGTTTGCTTACGTTTGCTATTTTTGCTAACGTTTGCTTACGTTTGCTACGTTTTTCGTAATCCCACGAAAATGGTATGCGAATAAAAAAGGAGCATCCTCACGGACACTCCTTACTCACTTTTATAACAAACAATTCATTAAAAATGGACTATTAACAAATTTCTACAGTAGATGTTTGTAGAAATCACTTGCCACCTGACAATGCGATGAGCCTGTCTTCAATGGTCTTCTTAGTTTCTGTTGCAACATCAAGTGTAGTAGATTGTAATTTCGGTGCTACATAACTTGTAAACTTCTCCATTGCCTGAATTCTATCCTTTGGCTCTAAGTCTCTTAAATCATTCTTGAATTGCTCTGAACTATAGTAATCGTCTGTAATTTCGGCAAGTATATTCCTAACCTTTGAAGAAACTTTGTTAGGAGTACCTGCAACACGACCACCGGTCTTAGGTGTTCCTGCTGGTCGTCCTACTTTTCTTTTCTCTGTACTCATATCTTCGTCATGATTAAAAGTTAAACCTGTGGTGCAAAGATAATTACTTATTTTCGCACCGTATAGTATAACTTTTAATAAGCATTACAATTATGGGACTAATTGGAGCAGCAATTGGAGCAGCAGGTAGCATATTTGGTCATATCTCAGCTTCAAAGGCTATGAAGAAGATGAAAGCCAATGTAGAGGCGCAGAAAAAAGCAAATCAAGATTGGTACGATAGGCGATATAATGAGGACGCAACACAGCGTGCTGATGCGCAACGTATTCTTACATTGACACAGGAGAATATCAAGAACCGTAATAAGGCAGCAGCAGGAGCGCAAGCAGTAATGGGTGGAACTGACGAGAGTACGGCAGCTGCCAAAGAAGCCAACAATAAGGCTCTTGCTGATGCTACTGCAACGATAGCCGTTAATGGAGAGCAGCGCAAAGATGCTATCGAAGGACAGTATAGGGAGCGTGATGCAGCACTCAATGAACAGTTGAACCAAATCGAAAAAGGAAAAGCAGAAGCAATTGGGCAAGCAGTACAAAGTGTAACCAGTGCAGCTGGTTCACTTCCTTTCTAAAATTTAGAGTATGAGTAGCGCATTAGATGATATATTAGGCAATAAGCCTACACCGTTACCACCACAGCAGCCTCAGCCGACACAGCAGCCGACTGGGGCTAAGCCGTTGGTGGATTGGAATAAGGCAGGTGCTGAATACGAGGCTTCAAAGCCTAAATTCACACCTGCCATCTTACAACAGCAGGAAAAGGAGAAAGCAGAGGCTAACAAAATAGTTCCTCCGATTGCCCCTCCTCCTGAACAGCCAAAGGCACCTGCAATACCTGAAAAGGAAAGGCGGATGTCTTATGTCGATATGTTGAAACAACTCAATCCTTATCAGCCACCAACACAAGAGGAGCTGGAAAAGGAGCGCAAGAAAGAGAAGCGTGAGAGGATGTTTGCAGCAATCGGTGATGGTATTTCGGCTCTGTCAAACCTATACTTTACCACACAGTATGCTCCGAATATGTACAAGCATGAAAACTCACAATCGGAAAAGGTCAAAAGCAAATGGGATAAGATTAGGCAGGAAAGAGACGCAAACATGAACGCCTACATCAAAAATCTCATGGCAGCACAACAAGCAGATGATGAGAACGCAGATAATGACAGGAAGTGGCAACGCCAGTTAGGCATTGATGCATACAATCAACAGAAAGATGCTGATGCTATCCAGTACAAGAAAGACCGTGATAAGGTCAAGGACGACCAATGGCAGCAGACTTACGACCAAAAGGCAGACCAATTTGAAACCACTACAGGTCTAAAGAGAGATGCTCTTGAAGAAACAAAACGTTCTCACAAGGCTAATGAGGGTTTGAAAGGCGCACAAATCCAAGAGACAAGACGACACAACGGTGTTACAGAGTCGCAAGGAGCTGAACGTATTGCCATTTCTCGTGCTGAAGGTTCTGGAGGTGGTGGAAAGCAGGAAACCATCAGGCTAAATGATGGAACTGTCCACACCTATTCTCCTGATAAAAAAGGCGCACTTACTTCACTTGCACCATCAATGGCAAAGAAAGCAAAGGTCGCAGCGGACCGTTATCATAAGGCTGGCGATAGAAGGAGTTATTCGCACTACATACAAATTGCTGATGCGCTTGAAAAGGCAAAGAGCAAAGACGATATTGCTGCAATTGTAGTTTCAAATGTAGGCGACTTCCCGACAATGGACGGTGATGTACGCAGCGTGATAGGTGCAACAGGTGGCTTTGACGCAAGTAATTATCGTAGAAATGGGAACTCAAAATCAAGTAAATCAACAAGTAAACCTCCATTAAACTAATAGATTATGCCAAATAAGATTACATACACGATTACGACATCCGATGGTAAGGAACATCAGGTGTCAAAAGAGAATGTGGATAAGTACGGCATTCAGTCGTATGCAGATGCCTACAAAGGTGCTACCATTCGTATGCGTGATGATAAGCATGGTGATTATGATATTCCTTTGACTCACTTCAACGATGCAAAATCACAAGGATTGCACGCTTTTGCATTTGAACATACACCTACACCTGTAAGCCAACCGGCACAACCTGCAAGCAAGCCTACCACCAGTGGCAAACCAATGACGGCCGCAGAAAAGGCACAAGCAATGGACTTCGCAGCAGGTATTCAGCAAGGAGTTCAGCGCAGTAAACAGCAGCTCGACACAACCATGCAGCGTGCTAAGGCGCAACAGAAGAACCCATTGAACTTACAGCGTGTAACACTGGGTGTAGGTGGAACGAAGCCATCAATGACTGCCAACAAGCACGTTGTTCAGGGTGAGAGTAAGCTAAATGCCAAAACTGGTAAGTTAGAGCCTACCTACATCACTGAGTCTGGCAATGTCTATCAGGGAGACCGTACTATGGCAGATGCTGAACAAAATCAGATTGACGACGCTAAAGAAGCACAACTACACCCAATAGACCACGAATTAAAGGAGGCATACGCAGAACGTGACCGTCTGACTCGTGAAATGAACAGACGTGGTGAGGAACTCGACAAAGAGGCTCTTGATTTCAGTTGGCGAGACATTCCACGTGGTAGTGGTGCAGCTATTCATACATTCAACTCTTCTACATCTAGCGGAAGATTGGCAGATGATGAGTGGAAAGCGTTATTAGCAGCAAAAAATCAGAACCAACAGCGTATAGTTGCACTCGAAGCTGAACGTGATAAGGCTGAGGCTGGTTTTTGGCGTGGTGTAACAGATACTTTCAAGAACCCATCTTTTTGGACTTTTGGCTACACTGATATGCTTGATACTTCTGCTATGCTCAACTATGGTGGCAAGAAGACAAAGAGACAGAAAGATGCCGAACAAGCGATGATAGAGAATACTTACAAGAACCAAGTGGCGCAAAGTAAGTATGGCAAGAATCGTGGCTTCATGTATCGTGCAGGTGGTATTACGGCACAGGCTATTCCATTTATGATAGAGTTCGCTGCAACAGACGGTCTTTCAGGATTGACACGAGCAGGAACTAAGGCCGGAGTAAAGATAGCCGAAAAGGTAGCAACAAATGCTCTGACGAAGAAACTCATCAAATACACTGGTACTACTCTGGGAGACATTGCAGCAGGTGTTGTTATGGCTAATACTACTGGTGCAGCACGTACTGCATCGGATATTGGACAAAGACACCTCGGACATGTAGAACAGGACGAGCATGGCAATTACCGTTTTGCTGGTGGCGAAGACTGGGGTACAGCTATTCGTAAAGGAGAGATAGCACAGGCACTTGAATACTATACAGAAAAGCTCGGTGCGCACCTTGAAGGCTTACCCATTGGTAAAACTATTGCAAAAGATCTTGACAAAATCGGTCTTAGTAAGGTTACAGCAGCTTTGAACCGTGCAGGTACTTCGCAGTACGCCCAATTGGGAACCAAAATAATGAACCGTGCAGGAGTTAATGGATATATCAATGAGGTTGCAGAGGAAGAGGCAAACATCGTCCTCAACTCCATGCTTGTTGGCGACAATAAGATGAGCGACTTGTTTGATGGTCGTACACAGGCAGACATTTGGGGTGGTATGTTATTCTCTGTTGGCGCAATGGAAGCAGCTCCGAAACTTGCTGGCGCAGTAGACTACTACAGAACGAAGAAAAGCGTTAAGGATGCCGATACCGGTGCTGCTTACAGCATGACACAGGAGAAATGGCAACCTCTTAGAGACCAAATAGACAATGCTACCAACGAGGAAATGGCAGACGTTGTTTATGGTATCATTCAAAATCCTGACCTCCATGAGCAAGAGAAGAAAGCAGCGTTGAACTATGCAGGTAACCTTATCAAGTTCAGAGGCTTTAACACTGCCCAATCTGCAAAGGCTAAAGAGTTAGAAGAGACTGGAGCAAAAGATGATGAGACTATCATTCATCAGTCTATGGATAATGCTTATATTCAGGGACACGAGGCCAGCGATGAACAGAAGAATGATATCAAGACACGCTATGAGTATGCTGCACAACAGTTGGGTGAAGCATTAGGCACAGAAGATGTTTCAGGTTATAGCGTTGATGACTTCCTTGACAATAAGGAGAGCCTCAACGATAAACAGAAGCAAGCTGCAATTGACTACCTAAACGCCAAATCTGCATACAATGGTATGATTAGTCAGGTTAAGGACAACATCGACGATGCAATTAAGGCAAGCGATGTGGCTATTGATAACCATACACACGAAGATGGCAATATCTATCCTGCCACTATGAAGGTGGATAACCGAAAGGTGTACGTTGTTGGTGGCCATGCACAGATGAATGATGACGGAACAGGCATTGACCATGCTAAATCAAGTGAAAGTATCATGGTACGTGATGCCGAAACTGGAAAAACAGAAATGGTTGCACCTTCGGCAATCTTATCTGTTGATGAGGCTACCAACGCAGAAGAAGAGAAAGCTAATGCAGCGGAAAGCATACGTCAGACTTATGCACAGAAGGAAGCAAATAAGATTGACGGAACACTTGAGTTCAATGTTGGAGACACCTATTCAGTTATTGGAGAAGATAACTCGCAGCATACATTACAGGTAATAGGCGATGCAGTTGATGAAAAGACAGGTCAGACAATCCCCGACATGGTAATGGTAAGTGTGGACGGTTCACTGCAGCCAACAATGTTGCCCAAGGCGCAGGTGCAGGAGATGAGCGATGGCGAAAACCTATTACGCCTCGGTCAATCCTTACAGCAACGTGAACAAGCCAAGGCAGCAGAACAGCAGTCAAGCAATACGTACAGCCTCAACGATGAGGTTACTCTTACCAACGAAACCGGCAACCCGGTACGTGGAAGTATCACTGCAGACCAAAATGAAGATGGTAAGTTTGAGGTTTACACCGAAGAGCCTATCAATGGCAAAAAGGTTAATCTGTTCAGTGCAGAGGAACTTGATGCACTCAATCCTGAAGTTCAGACAAAGGAGGAGATAGCGGCAAAAGCCCCCCTTAATCCCCCCAGTAGGGGGGAAAATGAACCCACAAAAGATTTGCAAGGTCAAGAGGCCGACACTACGCTCGAAGCCGGTGAATCTGACGATGTAAATAGTGCGTTGTCACGCATTCCCATGGATGAGGAAACGCAGGAGCCACGTTATGAGGAAGCGGATGCCGACACCGCATGGGATGCTATTGTAGAGCAGACAAACGGCGACAGAGCCCTTGCCCAAGAAGTGGTTGACGACACCGTGAGTGAGATGGCGGCAGGCATAGAGAAAGCCGAGAAAGCCATATCAAAAGCGACCTTCAAAGGAAAAGGCATACAGGAGCGTATCGCCTTTGCCAAGGACAAGCAGGAACGCATGGCAGCCTTAGAATTAGAGAAAGAGAGGTTGGCGAAATGGAAGCGCATTGCATCAGTAGAGAGGATGCGTGCAGCCGCAGTAGAAGCGGAGAAATCAAAGGCAGCGGCGGCAGAGCGCAAGGCTCGTCAAGAGGAAGAGGAAAAGGCACGCCTGGCAAGAGAGGAAGCAGAGCGACAGAAGCGTGAAGCATTGAACGGTGTTCCTGATTTTGTGGAAGACAAGGCGAGTGATGCACGTGCAAGAGGTTACAGACGTGTAAACGGTGATAAGGTGGACAGACAAGAGCCACTTGCAGCCGTACAAGGAAAAGAAGTGCAGGTAAAGTTCGATGATAAGAACATTCCATCTGGACATGTAGCACTTATTGACGCTGATGAATTACAGCCAAGCCATAAGAACGGGCAGCGTAACCCACTACACTTCATTGACGAGGCTCAGCCAAAGGAGCGCAAGGACGATGCAAGTAAGGAGGCAGCACGTAAGATTGCATCAAATATTCGTCCCGAGGAAATAACATCGTCTGTTACTGCATACACAGGTGCGCCAACGGTAAACAGTCGTGGCGAGGTTATTCAGGGTAATAACAGAAGTGCTGCCTTAAAAGAGATGTGGGCAGCATACAAAGACCAGGGTGAGAAATATAAACAGTACTTAATAGACCATGCAGCAGAATTGGGACTTAATCCTGATGAGGTCAGAGCTATGGAGAAACCTATACTCGTTAATATGCTTGATGTGGACGATGATGATGCCATTGCACTGGGTCAATTCGTGGCAAACGACACTGAAAGCGGAGGTGTAGAACGCATCAAGCCTAAGAATGTAGTGAAGAAGTTGGGCGATAAGATGAAGAATTTTGCAAGTCTTCTTTTACGTTCTACAGATGAAGATATGTCTTTCTCTGAACTCATAGACCGCAATGGCGTTGATGTGCTAAAGTGGATGAACGCCAATGGCTCAATCACTCCTACACAGTATAAGAGTGCATTTGATAGCAAAGGTAACTTGACGGCAGATGCCAAGAATGACCTTAAAGGCGTAATGTATCAGAGCATATTCGAGGGTGGCAGCACGCAACTCGAAGAAAGGTTCAATGCTTTGCCAGCCAAGGCGCAAAAGGCTATCCTTGCAACTGCTTATAGAGATTATGACAGCCCACAGAGTGAACGCATGGTAGAGGAACTTCAAAACTCTATCATGGCTTATTATGCGCTTTCGCATGATGCTCAGTTTATGGCTGCAACCAATCACAAGGATGCTCGAATGGCTGTTGAGTCATGGAAACGTCAGTATGCTATTGACGATAATACAGGCGAAAGTTATCTTCCAGCAGAGAAATATAGTAACTTTGCGCTGTTGCTTGCTACCATGTATAAGGGCGACAATCAGAGCTTTATACAAGGTACGTTCAACAAGATGTACGACCTTATTCAAGGAACTCAAGAGGAAACATTATTTGAGCAGCCAGACAACACACCACGTTCACTTGTTGAGGCTATCAAAGAGACATTAAACATAGATTACAATGGACAACAAAGAAACGATGTACTGGTTGGCGGTACTACAACAAGCCAACGAGGGGAACAAGGAAGCAATGGAGACTCTACAACAGGAGGACGAAGTGAGAGTAGCGATGGGACAGAAACCCATCAAGGAGGAACTGAAGCAGATAGTGGAAGAAGCGGAAGTAGACAAAGCGGTGGAGGCAGCCAAGAAGAGGTTGTGGCGGGAAACCCACGTTTAACGAAAAAGGAGGCTACTGATTTTATAGCTCAAATGGAGTTGGGTGCAGATGTTGCACAAGAAATCCCGCTAACAATAGAAAATTGGGATAAAGAATTTGGAGAAGACGGTATAGTTTCCACCCCTATTGGTGATGTTAAAATGGGTGAGAACCAATTTGTAAAACTTATGCGAGCCGATCGTAATGGCAAATTGGGAATGCTAAAACCAACTTTGGAATATCCCGACGCTATTGTAGAAGAAAATAGTAAAGCAAAGGAGGGGGCGCATACAGAACGACCATCTTCTTTCATCTTTATAAAGTCTTTCAGGAAGTCTGACGGAACACGTTATTACTATTTCACATCAGTAACTGTTAGTGTTGATGGGAAAGAAGTCGTTGTTTCCAATCAAGAAAAAAGCCGTAACAGAATATTACGGCTCTTGATGGAGGGTAGTGTTATTTGGCGCACTCCGAAAGATGCGACTACTTCTTCGGCTGAGAAGCAAGGTTTGGACTATGTTCACTCTGATAAAGCCGAGGGCGAGACAAAGGGCTCGGTAATAACTCCTCAAAACACTACTCCTGCTAGCAAAGATAGTAAACAATTTGATACAAAGCAAGCAAATGAGCAGAAATCTGCTAAAAGTAATGCAGTTAGTGAAGATTTGTTTGCTATGGCTGAACGTGTTGCAGCAGAAGATAAGGCAAAACGTACACGCAAAAAGGAGGAAGCAAAGGTTGATACCAATCCTACTGAAGCACAGAAAGAGGCTGGTAACTATCGTAAGGGGCATATCAAGGTAGATGGTATGAACGTTACTATTGAGCAGCCCAAGGGTAGTGTTAGACGTGGAAAAGATGCAGACGGCAAGGAATGGGAAAGCAAGATGCACAACACTTACGGTTACATTCGTGGGACAGAGAGCGTGGACGGAGACCATATAGACATTTTCCTTTCTGATACTCCTGAGACTGGAAATGTATTCGTCATCGACCAAGTGAACAAAGACGGTTCTTTTGACGAACATAAAGTAATGTATGGCTTCTCCAACATGGAGAGTGCAAAGAAAGCCTATCTATCCAACTACGAGGACGGCTGGCAGGGATTAGGGAACATTACCGAGGTCAGCAAGGAGGAGTTTAAGAAGTGGATTGATAGCAGTAAACGCAAGACGAAGCCTTTTGCAGAATACTCTTCTGTGAAAACAGAGGGTGATGTTAAGGTGGAGCATCCTATTGAGAGCAGCGAGAGAACGAAGCCAAAGACCAAGAATAGACTGGTAACGGATGAACGCTATGAGGAGCTGAAAAAGCGCATGAAAGCAAAGCTACGTGGGCAACTTAATATGGGGGTAGACCCTGAAATGCTCGCTATCGGTGCAGAGATGGCTGTGTACCATATCGAGAGTGGCGCACGTGCTTTCAGTGAGTATGCAAAGGGAATGATTGCAGACTTAGGCGATGCTATTCGTCCTTACCTAAAGGCATTCTACAATGGTGCAAGAGATTTACCAGAGATGGCAGAACTATCTAAGGAAATGACACCATACGATGAGGTAAGTAAGTTTGATGTTGCCACCATCAGCAAAGAGGGAGAAGAGATAAAGCCGAGTGTCTTCGACACCGCAGAGCAGATTAGTAATGAGGCTACTGTTGAGCATAACGCACAGGAGGAAGCCAAACAGACAACAGAGACGGGCGATGTTGATAACGATGTGTACTCTATCACCAAGCAGCACAACAACAAGAAAGATATTGATATTTGGGTAGTCCGTGGCAAAGAGCGTACAGACAAAGATGTGTACATGCAGCGCAAGCAGGTTGCCAAAGAGCATAACGGTTACTATTCTTCTTTCAGAGGAGTAAACGGTTTCGTATTTAATTCTCCCGAAGATGCGCAAGCATTTGCAGACAAAGTTTTTAACACAGAAAACAAGGGAGATTATGCGCAGAAATCAGAAGAAATTATGCGCACGGACAATCAGGGCAATCCTATTGATAAGGACGGAAAGCTAATAATAGAAAAGGTTGGAAGCATATCCGACCTTACAGATGAAGATTTTGAGCATCCTACCCGTAGTGTGGAATTGCCTGCTATTCCACAAAACATAGATGAAGCTATTGGGGCAAATGGTAAGCCTGTTGTTATCAAGAAGAATATCTTTGAAAAGAATAAACAAAGCCATTCTGATTTAACCCCTGTACAAAGTCGTGATATTTTACAGTCAGCTTTATATAATGCTGATTTGTATGGACAGAATCAAAAGGCAAAACGTCCATATAATTGGATAGTCATCAATACTAAGGATAAAACTGGCAATAATCGTTTAGTGTTATTAGAGGTTAATGATAAAAAGGATAATGTAGAAATAGTACATTGGCATTATATCCGTGAGGCAGCATTAGAAACAATAAAAAGACAAGCCGAGCGTGAGGGCGGCCTAATCCTCATACTGCCTTCTGATTATTCAGAAGAGGCTGGTGGCCTTTCCAGCCGTACGCAAGACTTGTCTTCTGTTGGCAAAGATACGCAAAGTTCTCACACAAAGCAAGTAAATGAGGATAAATCTACTCCAACTGCTAAAAAAACCAAGGAAAGCAAGCAGGAAATCCAGCACTCTACAGAAACATTATCTAACGACACAGAGGCAAAGTGGTTAGCCACAGGCGAACCCAAAATACATCAAGCTAAAAAATCGCAGAAAGAAAGTAAAGATAGTAATGTCTTCTTGTCTCAAAAAGAATACATAAAAAAGGAACTGGTCTCCGTATTGAAGCAGACAAAATACAAAACGTTGGAGGAATGGGAAGACAAAGATATAGAAAATTATGTCCAAAAATATGATGACATTTTAGAGACATACGAAGATTATGTAAGAGATTTGGCTGATGACGAAAAACTGCAAGCCATTTATGACAAATCTTCTGTTAAGACTCAAAAGGAAATAAGAGAGCATTTAACAGATGCGGACTTGGATTATCATGAGTTTATCAACACCTCTCCCAAGCGCTTAAGGATACAAGATAGATTGACGCGAAAAAGTAAATATGCAAAAGGAGAGTTTTCTGATGGAACAATTGTTTCAGGAGAAGTTGTCAGATGGTCTCCTACAGGTCTGACTGTAAACTCTCGTGGTACACTATATACCATAAGTGCTAATAAGGTATTGGAGCAGAGTAATGAGCTAATGAATGCAGATGGGCACGAATATCAGGAAAACGGTTCATTACAGTATTCGACAAAAGATTTAACCAATAATACTACAGCAAAGCGGTTAGCCACAGACACCATCTTGTCAGCCTTAAACAAGGCAGGTATAGAAGTTGTGCGTGCTACTGATGAGCAAGCGCAAGAGTTGCTTGCCAATACCCATGCATCCTCCCTACTCACCCCACAAGGCACTATTTACGGCTGGGCAGTGGATGGCAAGATTTATCTTACAGAAGCAGGCATAAACCCTGATACGCCAATCCATGAGTACACGCATTTGTGGGCAGAGGCGATGATGTCAAAGAATAAGAAAGGCTGGAATAGTATAAAAGCGTTATTGAAAGAAACCCCTGTATGGAATGAGGTTGTTGCAGACCCAAGCTATTCCAATATTACGAATGATGAAGATGCTGTTGCAAGTGAGGTTTTGAGTCGCATCAGTGGCAGAGAGAATGCAGCGAGAGTTGTATCAGAAGCGCAGAAAGTCATAGATGAAGACAAAGATGTTTTTGAAAAAGCAAAATCTGTAACATTGCTAAACCAAATAAAACGTGCATTGGATATGTTTTGGAAATGGGTAGGTAAAGAACTGTTCAAGATAAAGAAATTTGGTTCAATTAACGAGGTGACAGATAGGGTACTATATGACCTTATGCATAGCTCAAAACTTAACTCTAATGACAAATCTCTTATAGGTGTACATAACATATCGGAGCAAAAGCTTCGTAAAGTTTTAAAGCAAGGAGGATTTGCTAATCCGTCTATAGCTGTTATTGACACAGATAAGCAGGTGCATAATGATTATGGGGAAATCTCTCTCATTTTGCCAGCTCGTAAGATCAATAAGTCTACAGGTAAAAATGCAGGAACGTTCGAGGGCGATGCATGGACTCCAATGTACCCTGTTGTCGAAAAACAAATAAGTAGCGATGGCGGAATAACGATGCATAACGATATCAATGCAGTGCCAAAGGATATGCAGAGTGAAGTCCGTAATGCATTAAATAGATGGTTAGAGAATGGCTCGGACACTGATTTATCATACCTTTACTTATTCCAGCAAGGGAAAGCTCCGCAGATGATTGTCGAAAAGCCAAAATACAGAAATGAGGTTCACAAGACTCTAAACGATATTATGTTTGGCGTTAATAGCGTTTATAAGTTATCAAAAAACGAAATAAAGAAACTAGTAGAACTTTACATTCAAACCGAACTTGATGGAAACATTAAAGAATATAACGAAGCAATTCAAAGAAAAATTTCAAAATATGAAGAGTTAATTAAAAGATGCAAACCTAACTCTTTGCAATATAGAGTTGCAGACAGCTACTTAGAAGATATTGAGAAATATGGATACCCTCTTTCTCCTTTAATCAAATTTGTAGATGATGTGCAGAGAGATAAAATTAAACAAGGAAGCAAAAATGCACAAAAGACTCTTAACACAGCAAGTCAAATCATAAAAGATGCTGGTCTTGAAAAAGATTTTAAGAACTGGGTAGAGGGCTTAAATAGTCGTTACCAAATAAAAGAGGTTATTTTCGACGGCTTTACTCCAACAGGCAAACGTAGATATATCCCTAATACGTTAGAGAATGTATCTAAGATTATGAAAAAACAGGGACGACAAGCCTCTGCAGGGGTAAGTATATCATTTTCCAACTTTGCTGCAGCCGTAATGAAAGCAAACGGAAGTCTTGATAATATCAGAAAGAAGAAAAGCAAACTCACAAAAGAGCATAAAGATATAGAAGACTTTGAAGAAAAATGGAAAGAAGTATATTTCGACTTAGCAATGAAATTACAGCCAAATGCGAATATGTTTGATGATTACGGATTTGCACGCTTACAAGAGGCTGCGAATGAGAAAAACCCGCAAACATACATTAGAAATGTTTATGGGATAACGCTATCAGAAGAAGATGTTCAGAAGTTACAAGACTTGGTGGAAGCTATTCGGGAAGAAAGACCGGCGTTGTATTTTGAAACAAAATTTGAACGCCCTGTTTATCTTAACGAATTTTCTAAAGCTGTAGTGCCAGAAGATTTCTCTGACGATTTACAGAACGCACTTGGAGAAAGTGGAATAGAAGTATTCACATATAAACGAGGAGACGTTGAAGACAGGCAGAGAGTAACAAAGCAGGCAGCCTACAGCAGTAATGATATTGTATTCCAAATAGGAGATGATAACAATGAGATAGAAACTGCCGAGCGAGATAAACAATATTTTGAAGCTGTTCAGCGTGGCGACATGGACACAGTCAGACGATTGGTGAATGAAGCTTCAGAAAGAAATGGCTATACGTCTAATTCTGATTATCAAGGGACATCTGCTTTCAATGGAGCTGCTCCTTATGGCAATGGCTATTTCTTTTCAAGGGAGAAACGCAAGGAGGCATACGAGAATGATGAGTTTGATGGAGATACCAGTTTAGATGACTATATCAATAGCGGTATCGATCCTATGAACTTAGACTTTCTAACAAGTGATAGCAGCTATCGGTATGCAGATGATGCAAGAAAAGAAGCTATTAAAAACCTTAGGAATGTTATTAAAAATAAGCGTCAAACCATAACAATGTATCGCAGCGTACCTTCTTCTGTAAAAGAGGGGAGCTTTCGTAATGGAGATTGGATAACACCAAGTTACGCTTATGCAGTGGAAAATGCAAGAGTTCATGGTTGGGGACGCGATTTTAGAATAATAGAACAAGAAGTTCCAATCGATGAGGTTTGGTTTGACGGAAACGATATTGCCGAGTTTGGGTATGGTAATGAGGATGATTTTATAAACGACAAAGATTATCTTTATAGTAACACTAAGAACAATCGCAAACTTCCTGACGTTGTTACTTATGATGATAATGGGAATATTATACCACTTAGCAAACGCTTCAACAAATCAAAAGGTGACCCACGCTTTCAGATAAAGAAGAACACCTTATTTGCTAACGATACTGCCAGAAGTCATGCTTTTGATAAGGAAGTGAATGAGCAGTTCAACAGAGAACTGGCAGAACTGACAGAAGAGAACGCAGATACTAAGATTTTCAATCTAGGTAGTCCGTCATCAATTCTTCTGTCGGCAGGTGTCGAAGATAAGCCGATGAAACTGTATGGCTCTAAACTGATGAAAAAAGCGAAGTTGCATGGTTTCTCTCCTAAAGAACTTCAAAGCCTCCCTGCAGCCCTGACAGACCCTATAGCCGTATTCGATAATTATAAGAAAACTGATAATCGTTCTATCCTTACAGAGTTGAATACAAAGGATGGAAATTTCCTTGTGTCTTTGACCATCGGTAAGGGAATAGATGTAGATTTCAATATTATTGCATCTGCTTTTGGGAAAGCCAACGACAGCATAGTAAAGTGGATAAACAAAGGCTTTGCAACCTATATAAATAAAGAAAAAGCCCTAAACTATCTGTACCTCTCCGCACCAATTGCGGAAGCCGCAGAAAATTCAGAGCTTTCTTCTGCTGCAAAGATAGTGAAAGATTTTGTAAATCCAAATATTGGAGAAGAAAAATTGCGAGAGGGTTATGGTGCATACACAAATGATGAGTTGAGTTTCATCAACGACCCTTGGGCAAAAATGATAGGTAAGTCTAACCGTACAGCCAAGCAACGTGCAGCATTTGCCGAACGTGAACGTAGTAGAATGACTAATCGTGTAGAGGAGCTTGCAGACACATTACATCTTGACAATGTAGAAGTGGTTACAGATGCCAGCCAATTAGAGGGTAATCGTGCAAAGGCTAAAGGTTTCTACTCAAAGCGTACAGGTAAGATAACTATAGTTATCCCTAATCATGCCAATATTGCAGATGTAGAGAAAACTTTATTGCACGAAGCAGTAGCGCATTATGGCTTGCGCAAACTCTTTGGCGACCATTTCGATACATTCCTTGATAATGTTTACCAAAATGCAGAGCCTGATATTAGACGTGAAATTGTAAAACTTGCAACCAAGAACGGCTGGGACTTCCGCACAGCGACAGAAGAATACCTTGCATCACTTGCAGAGCAAACCGACTTTGAAAAAGCAATGTCGCAGGGTTGGTGGAGTAAGATAAAACAATACTTCCTCAAAATGCTGCATAGTCTCGGCTTCGATAATTGGCAGGGAGGTGAAATTAGTGATAATGAACTTCGCTATATCCTTTGGCGTAGCTATGAGAACCTAAAGGAGCCAGGAAGATACCGCAGTATCTTAGGAGAAGCGGAAGATGTGGCAAAGCAGTATGAGTTGAAGGTTGGTAATTATGCAGAGCAGACAGAGGTAACGTCGGGTGAGGTTGCAGAGGCTTCTGTTGGACTTGATGAGGTGAATGAGCGGTTTAATAAGGAATTAAACAACCTTACAGAAGAGAACGCCGACAAAGTCGCACTTGGGTTAGGCAAGCCCTCAAAAGTACTGTTAGCAGCAGGTGTTGAAAACAAGCCTATGAAGCTGTACGGCAACAAGGTTATCAAGAAAATGAAGAAGCATGGGTTTGCACTTGAAGAGCTAAAAGATTTACCAAAGGCAGTGGCTAACCCTATTGCCGTCTTTGACAATTACAAGAAGGAGGGCAATCGCTCTATACTTACAGAACTTCGTTCACAAGGGAAAAATATAATGGTTGCTGTAACTCTTGGCAAAAACGGTGTCGATGTAGATTTTAATATCGTTTCTTCTGTATTCGGTAAAGGAAGCACTAATATTGTGGACTGGATTAGCAAGGGCTATCTTGCCTATGTAGATAAAGAAAAAGCCTTAAATTATCTGTACTTCTCCGAGAGAAATATCTCGGAAGCCACAGATAATCCAAAGCTTTCTTCTGTTGCAAATATAGTGAAAGATTTTGAGAATCCAAGCGTTGAGGAAGAAAATGTTTTGTTCCGTGAGGGTGAGGATAGCGTTGACGCTCGTGATATTTACGAGCATCGTGTAAGCATGGCAATGTTCCAAACACAGGAAGCTATACAAGATAGTATGCTTGGGTTGAAAGAGGCTATGTACGCAGTGCTGAAAGCGGAAGGTACGAAAACGGATATTGCAGATATAGCAGGGTTTGAGAATGCCTATTTAGGAGAAAATAGATTATCTTCTGTCAATAAGGCTGAGGCAGATGCTTTTGCACACCTTGTTTTTAAGCCAATGCTTGATGAGGTTGCTAAGCTTTCAAAGAATGAGCAAGAGCGTGTAGAGCTTGTTGATTATATGATGGCAAAACATGGTTTGGAGCGTAACGAGGTTATGGCGGAACGTGATGCTACTGAGGCATTCAAAGTAAATGAACAGGCACACCCTAATAGTACAAAAAGTTTCGATGATTATCTTGCAGATGCTCGTGAACGTGATTATGCAGGTCTTACTGCCTTGACTGGAACAGATACAGTGGAAGAAGCAGAAGCGGAGGCTGGAAGAATGGTTGCAGATTACGAGCAGAACCATGATACGAAAGCATTGTGGGAAAAGGTAAATGCTGTTACCAAAGCTACTTTGTCAAAGAGTTATGAGTGCGGTATGATGAATAAGGACACATACGACAAGATAAGTGGTATGTATCAGTTTTATATTCCACTTCGTGGCTTTGACGAAAAGACAAGTAGCGAAGCATACGCATACCTTACTCATAGTCAAAGTGCTTTTAATGCTCCGATTAAGGTTGCAAGGGGTCGTACTTCAAAAGCAGATGACCCATTTGCAAATATGCAGAGTATGGCAGAGAGCGCGATAACACAAGGTAATAGGAATAAACTGGTAAAGCAGAAATTCTTAAACTTTGCTCTTAACCACCCAAGCGACCTTGTTAGTGTGAGTGATTTATGGTTGAAACATGACGATGTAACCGATGAGTGGAAACCAGTCTTCCCTGATAACATAGAAGACACAGACTCAGCAGATGATGTTGAAAAGAAGTTGCAAGACTTTGAGGCACGTATGGAAGAACTCACAGAGCAAGAGCCCGAAAAGTATAAGCATGGCAAGGATACCATCAATGTTCCGTATCGTGTAGTAGAGAGCCGTGATTTAAGACAGCATCAGGTTATTGTGAAACGTGGTGGTAGAGATTATGTCTTGACTATTAACGGCAACCCAAGAGCAGCACAAGCCCTTAACGGACAAACTAATCCTGATAATGACAATTCAGGTGCTATCGGTGCTATTCTTAAAGTTGGCGAAATGGTAAACAGACAGTTGAGCGCATTCTATACAACACGTAACCCTGACTTTGTTGTGTCGAACTTCATTCGAGATATGCTTTATGCTAACTCAATGGTATGGGTAAAGGAGAGTCCAAACTATGCGTTGCGATTCCATCGTAACATTGGAAGATGCAATCCTGTACAGATGAAGATACTTCTTACCAAGCATAGAAACGGTAAGCTCAATATGGATAACGACCTCGAACATTCATTCTATCAGTTCATGATGAATGGTGGCGAAACAGGTTATGCCAACATGAGAGATATAGAGCAGCATAAGAACGACATTCGCAGAGAGTTGAAGCGTGCTAATGGCAAGTTGGGTATTACAAAGGCAATCAACTTATTTGGCGAAAGACTTGATGAGTACAATCGTGCCGTTGAGAACAGCGCACGTTTTGCAGCATTCCTCACATCACGAGAAATGGGTAGGACAATCGACCGCTCTATCTATGATGCAAAGGAAATCTCTGTCAACTTCAACAAGAAGGGAAGTGGCGCAAAGTTTATGGGAGCAGCCGGGCAGACGAAACTTGGCAATACAAGTGCTTTCGTTTCAGGACTTGGACGTAGTGGCTTTGTATTCTGGAATGCAGCCATACAAGGAACAACAAACTTTGGCAGACAATTCAAGAGACACCCTGCAAAAGCATTTACGGCAGCAGCAACGATGTTCATACTCGGTGCTTTGGTAGCAGGAATGGGCATGGGAGACGGCGACGATGACAACAAGAATAGTTATTGGAACTTACCTGAATATGTAAGACGCAGCAATATCTTGTTTAAGGCTGGCGACCAATGGGTATCTATACCATTACCTGTTGAATACCGTGCTATATATGGCATGGGCGAGTTAATGGTTAGCGCAATGAGCGGTAAGGAACATTTCACAGGTACAGAATTAGGCAGAGCCATTGCTGGTCAGGCTACACAGATTCTTCCTATAGATTTCTTAGAGGGTGATGGAGGTTTGAAAGCGTTTATACCAAGTGCAGTAAAACCATTTGCTGAGGTCTATACTAACAAGAGTTGGACAGGTATGCCTATCTATAAAGACACTCCTTATAATAAGGATATGCCTGAATGGACCAAGGCTTACAAGAGTGCGAACAAGTATCTTGTTGGATTATCAAAGCTGCTCAATGAAGCAACTAGAGGCGATGCCTATACAAAGGGTGCTATTGACTTTAACCCTGCAAAGGTTGAGTATATTCTTAATGGTTATTTCGGTGGCGTCTCTAATACTATCGACAAACTTACTAAGAGTGCGGAGACTATTGCAGGGCAAAGAGAATATGACCCAAGAAGTTTCTTGGTACTCAATAGAATTTTGAAGAATGGAGACGAACGTACAGAGTCGCGTGCCATTAACAACGAGTACTATCGAGCAAAAGAGGAACATGACAAGATAAAGGCAAGGATAAAGCATTACGAAAAAGACACAGATAATGGTGTTTTTGACTATGCCGAGAAGATTGACTTCCTCTATAACTCTCCTGAATATGCACGCTATGAGATTTTCGAGGACTATAACAAAGAAATTGCCGGTCTCTATGATGAAATGAAAGAGGCAACAGACGATGATGAACGTAAGGTTATCGATAATGAACTTACAGCATTGAAAAAGCAGATGATTGAGGAGATGAATGCTACACGTAAATAGTTAAACCCACGGTGGCACAAATTTTAATTAGATTTGTGCCACCGAAAACAAGAAGATATGCATACAGTTACAAAGAAAAACGAAAAATTACTACCGATGAGCCAGATTGCACCAAAGGCAGATAGAGAAGAAATGGATACAGTTTCTTTTCGTTCGCATAACTTTGGCAGTCGCAGGGCTTTTGATATTCTTATGGAAGCGCAGCATTACTGGAACCAAATGGAGCAATTCCGAAAGGATAGACAACGTAACAAGCGTTATACATACGGAAGCCAATGGGACGATATGATATGTGTAGATGGTAAATCTATGACAGAGGAAGAATATATCAAGCAGCAAGGTAATGTTCCTCTAAAAAACAATCTTATTCGTAGGCTTGTGCGTAATGTGTTGGGGGTTTACCGTTCCCAGTCGAAAGAGCCGACTTGCACCGCACGGGACAGAGACGAACAGAAACTGGGAGAAACAATGTCTACTATTTTACAATGCAATATGCAGCTTAATCGAATGAGTGAAGTCTTTGCACGTACTATGGAAGAGTTTCTTATATCAGGCTTTATTGTACATCGTAAGAGTTATGGCTGGCGCAATGGTAAGGAAGATTGTTGGACGGACTATGTTCAGCCAAACAATTTCTTCATAGATAACAACATGAGAGATTTCAGAGGTTGGGATGTTAGTTGTTTAGGAGAGGTTCACGATGTGAGCTTTGGACAATTGTGTGAGCAGTTTGCCGAGTCTACAGAAGACTATCAAAAGCTAAAAGAGATTTATAAATGGGCTGCACGCAAAGAATTTCTTGCCAATTATGCAGAACGTTTTGGTTACAGTAGGCTTAATAATTACGATTTCCTCTTTACAAGTGAGCCTGGTCGATGCAGAGTAATCGAAGTATGGCGCAAAGAACAAAAGCCTCGCTACCGGTGTCATGATTATCAAAATGGCGATATATACAAGATTGAGGAAGAAGATTTTGAAAAAGAGGTTACTTTGGTCAATGCACAGCGTATGCAAATGGCTGAGGCTACAGGGATGCCACCAGAAGAAGTACCACTTGTCAAAGCTACTTGGTTTATGGACGATTATTGGTATTTCTACTACCTTTCTCCATTCGGTGATATTCTGAAAGAGGGAGAAACTCCTTTTGAACATGGTAGCCATCCGTACGTGTTCAAGGCATATCCATTTATTGATGGAGAGATACATTCGTTTGTGGCAGATGTGATAGACCAGCAGCGATACACAAACCGTCTTATCACTCTTTACGACTGGATTATGCGTGCCAGTGCCAAAGGTGTATTGCTTATGCCTGAGGATAGTTTACCTGATGGAGTAAGCATGGAGGATATTGCAGAGAGTTGGGCAGAGTTCAATGGTGTTATTGTCTTCAAGCCATCAAAAAGCGGTCAAATCCCCCATCAGGTAGCTAATAACTCTACAAATATAGGTATAACTGAACTACTTAATTTGCAGCTCAAATTCTTCGAGGATATTTCAGGTGTTAATGGAGCATTACAGGGTAAACCTGGGTATGCTGGCACAAGTGCAGCCAAGTACAACCAAGAAACGCAAAACGCTACAATGTCTCTTCTTGACATGTTGGAATGTTTCTCGTATTTCGTTGTCGATGGTGCTTACAAAGACGTGAAGAATATTCAACAGTTCTATGATGGCAAGCGAGTATTCAACATTGCCGGTAAGACAGGCGCACAAATTGAATACGACCCAAAGAAGATTAGAGACGTTGAGTTTGATTTGTCGATAACAGAAAGCACAACAACTCCTGCTTATCGTCAGCTTGCAAATGATGTATTGATGCAGCTATGGCAAGCAAATGCCATCAGCGTGGAACAGTTACTTGAACATGGTAACTTCCCATTTGCGGACGAATTGTTGCAGAGCATACAATCGCAGAAAGAACAGTTGCAACAGGGACAGACACCGCAGGGCGTTTCTCCTGAAATCATGCAACAGGCGCAGCAAGGAGCGAATATGCAAGCTGTAAACCAATTACACCAAGCAATCGCATCATAACAGTGAAAGGCGTAAGATTTATTCCTACGCCTTTTATATTATTTACCATTATTATTCTTCCCCTTTCGGATATTCTCTAATGCCAGTGCATCATTCGTAAGTGTAGCAACACCATCAATGCCTTGCTTACTCTTTGTGCTGTATCTTCCCATCATACCATGTGTAATACTGTCGTTTCTTAAACTCAATGACTAAAGTAGATAACTCCGCCGAGCCGTCCTTATACGGTGTAGCATAGAAGTACTCCCTTTCAAGGTCGGCAACAAAAGCCTTGTTGTTGATATAGCCCTTATGCTTCAGCTTGCGAAAATTGAACCTATCCATAATTAGGAGTGCTTTTTTATTTCCTAATGATGGCATTACATAGTAACGCTCACCTGTCTTTGCGTGAGCCTCATCAGCTTTCTTAACCGCTTCACGATAACGCAGATAGGCTTTGAATTTCTTAAATACATTCATAGTTTAACAATTTTGATAAATGAAACTTATATGGTGGCAGCAGATACTGCTTTTTTTTTCTTTGGCATTATTCTATTGACACGCAGAACAATTGTTGGTATAGGCATTTCGTAGAAACAAATATGTAAACCAATAGCACGTGTCATTAATAAGTCGTCATGCTTACCTATGATAGCTCCAAATGCACCGTTCTGTTTCTTCTCATATACCACATATTCATCTAAGCAACGCTCATCACGTTCTATGTATAGATGTTCACGCACTACCTTGATAAGCGTTGATATAATCATTGGCTTGGTGGATACATTTGTATGGAAGCCGTATTTGCGAGGAATACCCTCTCGTATCTCATCTTCCGTCTGCTTGCGTGCATAGAGGTTAGGATAAACGTCTTTAATCTGATTGAGGATGAAGTGAGACAAATCACCATCAACAGAACGCTCCTTGTCGTGCGTTTCAAGCGTGTTGCTCTCGATTACCAACAGGGAGTTGTCATAGAACGCAGCTATCTGTGCAGCTTTCCATGCAAGTATATCCATATCAATATGTCCATACCACTGCGCTACTACTTGCGGTCTACCACCGTCCATCATGAAAAGGCGGTCGATTACCAATATTACAGACCAGTCTGCTTTTTTAGAACGTCCACCAATATCAACAATAGTAACGTATCTATTGGTTACAATTTCCTTATCGTCTATTTCAGGCAAATCCCATACCCACAGAAGCCCTTGTGCGTCTTCTGTAAAGCGCAGGTTCTTCAAAGCATTCTTACCTTCATCTTCATCAGCATAAACATCACCAATTAGCTTAGGAGGTTTACATGAAGCTCGGAAAGTATCAACCTTATACTTATCGAATACACGTTCACCTGAATGAACAAAAGCCTCAACATCATCAGATGGATATTCAGAAGCCATTGGTGCGTGTTCGTTGTACTTCGCACGTTCTTGTACATACCAATTGATAGCTTCCAATGTTGCACCCTTCTCCCATAGCCACCAAAGATACCTACCACATTCCGCACGTGCAGAAGATGGTGTTGCGTTGTTTTTATTTTTCCAAAGCCATATAGCGAAGTCTGCTTTTTCATCATCATTATCAAATGGCAAAGAATACTGTTCAATATCAAACCAAGATACAAACATAGCTTCAAACTGTGAAGTTCCACGCTTTGCTGCATCGTATTCACGTTGGAAGAAGTTTCCCGTACCATTAGCCGTACTCTCATAGACAATCATCGTATAGGGCTTTAACAAAATACCCGAACAGGCAGAACGCACAATATCTTCAGGTTTTTTTCCGTCAGTAGTCTTCCATAGTCCAACCTCGGACAAATGCACAAGGTTGTAATCTCCACCACGACAAGAGTCTGGGCGTTCAGCAGTACCAATCTTTATCTTACAATTACGTTGTGGTACACGATGGATAGAGCCTGAATGCCCTACCCCTACCAACTTCGACTCGTTCTCGTTGTATATTTCTCCCAGTTTGTAGAGCATAGAAATAGGATAAGCCTTAATCATACGGTCGAACATATCCTTGATTTCATCAGAACCTGCACCCTGATGGGCAATAATAAGTGAGTTGAGTCCGACTTTGTGAACGAGCTGTAACCATGCCATATACAACTGTGAGGTTGTAGAACCACCCCACTGTCGAGCCTTTAACAATACTATTCGTATAGGCTTGCTAGCTTTGCGCAGTGCTTCAAGTCGTTCTACAAACTTTCTCTGTGGACGTGTCAAGCGAAAGAGAACATCTTCTCCCCCACCCTTGTTCTTAATATACACGTACATTGCTGCCCAGAATGCGAAGTCATATCTGCATCTTAGGCGCACGAATTGTTCAATAACCTTTAGACGGTCTTCCTCGCTATATGCTACCTCCAGTTCAATAGTTAGAAACTTTTCGATGCTTCCGCATTTCATCAGTAATTTAACCAATGGAATATTAAGCATTTCGACAGGAAGGTATTGTGTCTCTAAAGGAAAATCATCAATATGTACTTCCGTACGTTTCCCTATAGAGCCAATACCACTGATAGGGTCGAACTTCTGATAGACCTCGGCATTGCGCTTGTTGTTTTCCTTTAATATGTTTACTACTTCTTTCTGCATATTGTTATAGGATAGTTAAGAAGTGAAAACACGACCCCACACAAATAACAATACAGATGTAACCAAGCATTAGTATTGGGGAAGAAGAAACCAACAATAAGATAAAACAGCATCCACGACTGGTAGTAAAGCTTCTTTCTTACTTCAAAGGAGATAGAACCAAATAGAAAAAATACAACACCTGACATACCTACCGTTGGCAAAGGTGGAAATGATATAAAGGATGACAAAGTATCAATAGGAAAACTTACAGATACAATATACGCTACGAATACCCTCGTAAGTTTTATGTCATAGACAAACATCAGGCATATAAAACACCAAGCATTAAGTGAGGCATGCACCACACTGGCATGAAAAAAAGGATAGAGTAATCTCCCTACCCACGAGCCTCCTGCATAGATACCAATAGAGTACCAATTAGAGAAACCTATCAAAGAAAGTACAATAACAGCAAATGCTAAAAGCAATGACGTAGCCTTTTCTTTCTTTCTTCGAAACGTCTTTTCTTTTCCTTGCATATCATTACTCCTATACTTTCTGCTGTAAGATAAAACTTCGGAGCAGGTTGTTCTACAACAATCTCACAACATTTTTTTATTGTCCAATTAGGGTGCAGTTTTCGCAAAGTCTTAACTCGTCTGAATATCTCTTGAAACATTTCTCTTTTAGACGGTAACATATTTTTAAGCTGGCTTCCCTTAAACATTGCATACATCATCTTGCTTGCCCATATACTTGACACCCAAAAACGTGGTGCAGGCATATTAGCTATATGTTTACAAATATAAGATGTGTCGATGTATTCGCATGATGAAATATATTCATCATAGATGCGCATTATACTTTCGATGCGCTCTTGAGAATACTCCATTAAAGAACCTCGTTTCTTCATATTCATATTACCTGCGTTCCAAAGTTACTAATAAAAACAATAATACTTATACCTAAAACTAATAATTTACAATGTATATTTGCAGTAAAACAATCATCAAAATATAAAATTTTAAAAGATTATGGCTGATAGTACAACAGTTAGAAGTAATCGAGACAAGTTTTCGGAAAGGATGAAAAATAAATATCCTGACCGGCAATTTGATGATGATGAGACTTTATTTGGTCAAATCAATGACGATTACGATAATTATGACAAAGAGGCAGCAGGGTATCAGGAAAGAGAAAAGGCTTTTTCCGACCTATTTACGAGCGACCCTCGTAGTGCAGCTTTCCTTACCAATTGGCGTAAGGGTGGTAATCCTGCCATTGAATTGGTACGTATGTTTGGAGAAGACTTTGTAGAGGAGCTTCAAGACCCTGCAAAGCAAGAAGAAGTTGCAAAGGCAAGTCAAGAATATGCTGAGCGAGTTGCTAAGGAGAAAGACTTTGATGAACAATATCAAAAAAACATCTCCGAAACTTACGATACCATTACTGCAATTCAAGAAGAGAAAGGCTGGAGCGATGAAGAGGTAGACCAAATTATGGAGTTCCTTGTAAACATTATGAAAGATGGTATCCTCGGCAAATTTTCACGTGAGAGTATAGAAATGGCATCAAAAGCTATTAACCATGATGCCAACGTTGAAGAAGCTGCACACGAGGGCGAGGTAAGAGGACGAAACGCAAAGATTGACGAGAAGTTGAAAAAGTCCTCACGTAATGATGGTACTGCCAATCTCAATGGAAAGAATGGAGGCGGAAAGGCACAGAAGCCACTTCCAGACCTTGGAGCTATTGGACGGTACGATGGCAATCAAACTATTTGGGAACGAGGAGGTGAGAAACGAAAAGCCTATAACCGATAACAAATATCACTCATATATAAATTTCATAATAACAAAAGCAATGAAAACATTACGAAAAAGTTCAAGTTTTCTTTATCGCATTATGCTGACGGTGTTGGCATTTGTGACGGGTGCATCAAATGGTGTGCTTATGGCTGATGCCTCTGCACTCCCAGATGCAGGAAAGACCAGCGCAGGAGCAGAGGGAGATGGAAGTAAACAGACCACCGCAGGTATTGCTACCGAAACACAGGGACGCACAGACGGTGATGGCAACTTCTACATGAGCGATGTAGACCAACGCATCGTTAAAATTCGACCAATGGCTACCCCTGTAGACCAGATTAGCCGTTATGCCAAATCAAGTTCATGCGACTCATTTGATGTTAAGTACTACTCCGTTGGAACACGAGAGATTAAGTGTACTACAACGAAGCAGGTAGATGCTATGAGTAGCGGTGCAAGTACCTCTTTGCCTGTAAGCGATACCAATATGTTCACTCTTGACGATACTATCCGTGTTGTAGGAGTTAAGGGTATTACTGACCCCAATACAGGAAAGGCTTACGAGGGTAGTAACATTCCAGACCTTGTGTTGTGTGTATGTGGTAAGGATGCATCAACTAATCTACCTACAGTCTATGCCGTAAATGGCGCAATGGACTCTACAAGTAAGCAGCCTATCTTTGTACCACAGATTAAGAGCGGTGCAACCCTTGTAAGAATGGGTAAAGCATGTGGAGAATTAGATGTTCAGACAGGTCGTTTCAACAATATTCCTATGCCTGAGACGCAGTACTGTCAAAACTTTATGATACAGGTAGAGCAGTCTACCTTCGATAAGATTGCTGCAAAGGAGGTAAACTGGAACTTCTCTGACCTTGAAGAGGACGGTGTCTATGATATGCGCCTTGCAATGGAAAACACCTATCTTTTTGGTGTAAAGAATGTTATCAAGCACATTGCCAAAGAGGGTATGAATACATGGTTCACTGGTGGTATCTGGTGGATGGCTGGTAAAGACATCGAAGTTGGCGAGTGGGATAAAGAAAAGAAGTGTGCAGTAATTCCGGACGAGAACCTTGTAGATATTACTAAAGATTTATTTGTCGGCACAGGTATTGGTAATAAGCGTAAGATTTTGTTCTGTGGTTCTGATATGCTTTCCGCATTCTCTAAGATTAAGAGCGATAAGTTCCGTTTGAAAGATACTGTCGAAGTATGGAACTTGAAGTTTAAGTCTTGGGATACAGACTTCGGAGAAGTACTAACTATTCATCATGAGTTGTTTGATGTGAACGGCATGAGTGATTGCGGCTTTGCCATGGACCCTGAATACCTTTCTAAGAAGACACACGTTTCTTGGGCGCGTAATGTCCTTGACTTGAAGACCGCAGGTATCCGTAACACCGATGCAGTAGTTATTCAGGAAGTGAGCTGCTTATACTTGCGCTATGCTAAGGCACACGCACGAATGAAACTTGCACAAGCACCAACTAATAAGGAGAACTAACAAAGACAACATTACAAAAGGGGTGGGATAATTAGCATCCCATCCCTTTTCTTAATTATAACAGATATGATAAAGCATTATAGTTCGGACTCAAATATTGCGGTAAACGTAGTTCTGAGTAGTGGCAAAAGTACGCACATAGCCTTTGTCCCATTATCAAGTGGTGGTAGTACTTTTTCAACCAATATCGAGGATATTCAAAAAGCCCTCGAAAATCATTACCGATTTAACTCTCTCTTCAAACTTGACAGAGCAGAAGACGAGAACGCACCAAAGACTACACCTCAACAAGAAACAAGTACGGCAGAGGCGACAATATCATCAAATGGTCTTCGTAAGATTACTGTACACGATGAGGGAGAAGCAAAAGACTACTTAGCTGATGTGTTAGGTGTTAGTCGAACCAAACTCCGCTCCTCAAAAGCCATCGTGGATGCAGCAACTGCAAACGGCATTGAGTTCGATGGATTGTAATAGAGGTTATAGGTATGAAAGTTTATCGTCTTGAAGAAATAGCAAAAGATGTCCGTATTGCCATAGACCAAAATATGTCAAGTGAAACACTTAGTGATTTTGGAGACGTGGACACTCTATCCTTAAACGATATTATCAGGTCAAAGGTTACAGATGCCGTAAAAAGGATACATAGCACTGCACCAGCATACCTACTTGATGGAGGTAACAACTTTGGTGATGCTATCTATTGGAAAGAGCTTGAAAGCGGTTGGTGTCTACTTCCTGAAGACTTTATGCGCCTTGTAGTATTCCAGATGGACGATTGGGAAAGACCTGTTTACCACGCTATCAGTGAAGATGATGAGGAATATGCGAAGCAAAGCAGTCGTTTCAAGGGTATACGTGGTACTGCACAAAAGCCTGTTTGTGCCATTGCCATACGTCCCGAAGGAAGAGTGCTTGAGTTCTATTCCTGCAAGAGTACAGATGCTATGGTTAGTAGAGCCGTTTATCTTCCATATCCTAAAATTGATGATGATGGTGGAGTACAGATTTGCGAACGCTGCTATCAAGCGGTAATATATACTATAGCATCATTAGTATTAACAACATACGGCAATGCAGACCAAAGTAAGGCTTTGTCGGAACTGGCTAAATCAGCATTAATATGAGTTCAATAAAAACAAGACAGATAGACGGTGATGTATCCGTTGGGCGCAATGTCTCTATTGGTGGTAACACAACTATTCAAGGAAATGGTCATATAAAAGGCGGTTTCAAGGTAGATGGTTGGCTTGAAGCCAAAAATATAAAGGGTGCGAACAAGGGTATATTTACCACTGTTGAGAAATTACGTGAAGCCTATCCATTGCCACATGATGGTTGGTGGGCTATTGTAGGGCGCTCGCTCCCCAGTCCTATTTACGTTGCAGACGGTGGAGCATGGGTAGCTACTGGAGAAAGTGGTGGTAATCCTACAGTAGATAGTGAGCAGTACAATAATAACATTGCAGAGCTACAAGCAGATATAAAAGGTGCAAAGAGCGCCATTAGCGAAAACTCCAATAAGATAAAAGCACTTGAAGTACAAAGTACTACACAAGGGGATAGTGTAAATCAAACTCGTGAAGCAGTTGTGAAAGCACAACAGACTGCTGACGAAGCAAAGAGAACAGCCGATGGATTAACACAGCAGAAAGCCCAACCTGATGGCATAGCTCCATTGGACAGCGAGGGCAAAATTCCTGCATCGCACCTACCGAGCTATGTTGATGATGTTATAGAGTTTGATAGCACTGTAAGTGGAATTACTGCACAACAGCAATCTTCTGCTAAACGTTCTACTGATGCTAACTGCAAAGTAGTGTACGACAGAGATAACAATGTATTCGTCTTAGCCGTTACATCGGAAGAAGAAACACATTCAACTACTTATTATTGTAACTGGATTGATAGTGAGATATTTGGAGCTGTATCAATTAATGGCCGTATTCCTGTAAGTGGGAAAGTATATATTGACAATTCTGATAATATCACTTACCGTTGGAGTGGGACTAAATTAGCTCCCATTGGCTCAGACCTTGCACTCGGACATACAAGTGGCACTGCATTTCCGGGTAACGAGGGAAAGCAGCTGCAAGATGATATGACCGATGTCAAGAAGCGTGTTTCTACGTTGGAGAGCAGTAATTCTAATACGGCAACGCAGATTAAGGCACGTGGCGTTATCAATGTTAATAAGCTATTAGGTCAAGAGAATGGCGATATGACTTTCTCTGTAGCTCTATCAAAGATTGATGAGCTGCCAAATAAAGCTGATTATCAGATAGCAGGTATTGTCCTTACTTTCAATACTCCTAATAATGGGTGGCAATCAAAACAATGGGTGAACACCGAGGCGTGGAACAAAGAGGGAAACTGGAAAGATTTTGGTACAAATGGTAGTAACATTGGAAACATTCTCAATGTAAACACTATATGCCCAGATGTTGAATACACATTAAGTACAGCTATTAAAGCCGTTCAGGACTTAGAAGAACAAAGTGGATTTAAGTATTTTAAGAACGGTGTAGTACTAACATTCAAGACTGCTGACAATGATAGCAACGGTGCTCCTGTGTGGGCGACATTCCAATTTACTCGTGAGGTTCCTGACATTAACCCTGCCGACACAAAGCCATGGGTAGCATTTGGTGGTGGAGGAACAACAAAGGTAGAAGTATCTGACACCCCTGAGCAAAAAGGAGAAAAGGCTTTTTCAACAGGTGGAGCTTATGCTAAGATACCAACAAACATCAAACTCAACACAGAGACCGAAGGTGTTGTGAAATTGCAGCTTGTCAATGAAGCCGATGAGGGTGTAGGAGATGAGCAACAGTTTACTGTTGGTACAAGTGGAAACACAGGTGGAACAACCATTGCCATAGCTTTTAAGGAAAATCCATTGTATGGAAAGGCTGGTGGTTCATTTATCTGCCATGCTGCTATTATGAGTGTTACTAAGGCTGGAAGCCAAGAGACAAGTAATAGTATTGTTTCCGTAGTATTCGTAGACCGAACTACGAAAAAGACCGTTGCAGCATTTGATACAAAGAAGCCATCTTCTGCAACATTAGAAGACTACAGTTTTGATTTTGACCTGAGCGAGTTATACAAATCTGCCGGACAAGGGAGTTTACAGATGCAGGTCGTTGATGACGGAGGGAATACAGCAAGCAAGAACCTCTCCGTTGTATCTGTCGATGTTACTTGTGTCAGTGCGCAGACACTCAACTACACGAAAGATACCAGTCTTGAAGTCGGTGGTAAGCCTAAAAACATTCTCATGTTTTCATACCCCAACAACAGTAGTGATAAGGGTATCAAGACTACTATTGAGATTTATCGTGATGGCTCTTGGAAAACACTTGCCACTCCTACAATTACCGATACATACTCGCATACTGTGAATATTGACCCTACAGGATTATCTCATGGAGCATACCCTATCCGCATACAGGGACAAGATGTCGCATCAGGGGTAAAGGGTAATGTTCTGCATACTGCCGTTATGGTAATTCAACAGGACAGCAGCCTCGGAGACTATGACAAGCCTATTGTCGTAGCACGGTGGAGTGATAATAGTGATGGTAAAAAGAAACTCTACTCTACCGTCAACTTTGATGTTGCAGTATATCAACGTAGCACTTCACGCCCCGAAGCAACTGTAACACTTACAAATGCAGCAGGAGGGAAAGTAGAAACTGTTACAAAGCAGATAATGGCTCGTGAATCAACTTTCACTATCAGCAAGCGATTAGTTAGCTATGCTGAAAATAACCAGCTAACATTTGGTGTTATGTGTGGAGCAAGCTCTTTGGTTGAACCTTATAAAATTACTATCAGCGGTACACTATTACCTATCAGCGAAACAGAGGGTGCTTTGTTTAAGATAAATATGTCTGAGAGAAGTAATGCCGACAGTGATAAGACTATTACAACACAGACAACTGATGGGCAAAAGATTGATATTGCGGTAAAAGGTTCTAACTATTCAACCAACGGCTTTGTCAAGGATAGTTTCGGTACAAGTAGCTATGGCACTACAGATGATAACGGACGCATGGCATTGCGCATTGCAGAAGATGTAACAGCAGTATGCAGCTATCATCCATTTGCTTCTAACAGTATAGAAACAAACGGTATGGCACTTTCGTTTACAGTTATGACGAAAAACGTTGCAGATAACCACACACATATTATTAAGTGTATGGGAGAGAAACTTGGCTTCATACTCACTGGAGAAGAACTTATCTTTGCTACAAACGGTTCTCTTACAGATGTTGCAACAACGGCAATTGTACCATACGTTAATAATAAGGTAACACGCTTTGATATTGTAATTGAACCATCAGCCATTGCGCCATATAGTGGTATTGGTGTAATTAAAATATTCCGTAATGGAGATGAGGCTGGTGCTGTAGCCTATACAGCCGGAGAACTTTCAAACCATGATACACCTATCAGTTTTGATGGGCATAAAGCAGATTTATATCTATATGATATAACAGCTTGGAACACATACTATAACTTTATTCAAGCATGTAATAACTATATTGTAGGGCTTACAGATACGGAGGCAATGCTTAACGAATACGAAGAGAATGATGTTCTTGCGAGTGTTACAGCAGAAGGGACTACAAAAGATAGGCCAACCATGCAAAAGTGTCTTGATGCAGGACTTATGGTGTGTGCTATATGTAAGAACCCAGACACAGTGGATATAGCAGCCAATTACCCTGACTATCTTGAAGCTAAGGACGGCGACAAGAAGACAAAACAGATTGTAGATTGGTATTGTTATTTCCCTGACCGACCTTGGCAGGACTGTAAGACTATCGGTATCTCGCAGAACAATCAGGGAACTACATCTTCTTGGAGACCTATCAAGAACAAGAAAGGTAAGATGAAGAAAGCCATTGTCACCTTATTGCATACACGAGAAGAAATTGCAGCAATGTTCCCTGGCAATTCCGAAGCTCTTGCAAAGTATGATAAGTGTGTGAAGATGGCAGCTAAGAACCGCATACAAGTTGTGGAGGGTGGAAACTTTACTAACATCATCTGTATTAAGGTGGACTATTCTGATAGTTGTGGTGCTCACAATGGTGCCATGATGGAACTAATGAACGATACGCAGATAGCTTTGGGAAAGGATTATATGACCCCATCTCAGATTTACAATGAGGGGGAATATGAAATCCACACAAGTATAGATAGCGTACCTTGTGCATTATTTCGTACTGATAGCAAGATGAACCATAACGATGCCGAAAACCCGACCAAAGCTTATTTCCACGCAAAAGCCAACTTCAATGCTGATAAAGGCGATGCAAAGTTCTTTGGCTTCGAAGGGGTAAATGGATATAATAAGAAGTGCCTCAACTATGGTGACTTTACAGAATTGGTTGCAGCAAAGGGACAAGAGTTGCTAAACTTTAAGAGTTCAATCCTTGTAAATACGCAGCAACTTATAGCAGGAAATATCTATGTTCTTAGTGAGTATTGTGGCGATAAGCATATTGTGATTGAGAATGATGGTAAGGGTGCTATGCGAGAGGTACAGGCTGTAGAAAAGCCTGTTGCAGTCGACAAAACGCTTGCAGAAGTTCTTACAGATGATGTTAAGAACTACACTTGGCAGAACGTGTACAAGACCAGTGATGACCACTATGTACAGTATCAAGGTGGCAACTGGATAGACACTACCGGCAGAATGATTTTTAACAAGGCTACTAAGAAGTGGAGCATTACAGGTCGTGTTGTAAATCCAGTAGAATGTTTTGAATACTTGAAATACGACAGTCTCTGCTGGTTGCAAGGGGTAAATAGTGTAGATGACATGATGCAGATAGACCCCGCAACATCTTTCCCTGTATGGATGAGCTATTATGAAAGTCGTTATCCTGATGATGATAATCTCAATGCATTATACGAGCAGGGCAAGAAAGCACCTTACAATCTGTATAAGTGGCTTAATTTTGCACAACAATGTAATCATCATCTTACAGAAGATGATGGAAATATTATGCTTAGTGGTGTTTCGGTTAGTGGTACGAAAGAAAATCGTTTGAAGAAGTGGCAACAAGAGGTACATAAGTATGCTAACCCATATAGTATTAACTGCTACACTATTGCATCAGACTATAAGGCAGCCGTAGACCAACGCAGTAAGAATATGATGATAGCCTTCTATCTGGAGCCAGATGGAACAATACGAGCCTACTTCAACCATTGGTATGATGGAGACTGTGTAGATGGAAGCGATAATGATTGTGGATTAACTATACCTTGGGATATGGATGCAACTACATCGCACCTGTATCAAGGTTGGGACAGTGTTATGTTTGTTCAAACCTATAATGCTGCTAACTTATGGGTAGATGACAACGGCACATCAACAACCAGCCTACATGATGTGGCTGATGCAATGCGAAAGGCAGAGCGCAACAACCGCAAAGTTTTCTCCGCTGATGGCTGTTACCATTACTGGATAACAAAGAGACTAAGCAAATGGGCAAAGGTTACAAGTTCATTTGATGGAGAACGTAAGTACATTCAGGGTTCTACCTCTGCTGCTAATTATTTTTACGCATTGCATGGGTTGAGACTTGAAGACTTACCCGATTATCAGCGTAAGCGTTTTAAGTTGCGTGATGGCTTCTATAAAGTTGGCGACCTTTATGCAGCACCTTTCAAGGCTCGTATGATGGGAGCTATCAGTATTAAGATTACGGCTGCTCAGGACGGCTTCTTCGGACTGGGAGAAGACCGTGCAGATACAGTAACAGATAGTTGCTATTTGAAAGCTGGTGAGAGCTATACCTTACGTTCTAATGATGCTCAAGAAAGTGGCAAGATGATTTATGTCTTTGGCGCTGATAAACTTGGAGTACTTGATATTTCAGCTTGCACACCTAAGCAGGAAGCGTTCGATATCAGTACTTGCACACTATTGGAAGAATTGATTGTTGGCGGAGAAAACTATACACCTGCCTACACAACAGGAGTTCTGACTTATCTTAATCTTCCTGCAATGCCATTCTTACAGAAGATTGACATACAACATACCAAGGTACTTAGTGTTCGAGCAGAAAACTGCCCACGCCTGAAGACAGTCCTTGCGAAAGGAAGTACCCTTAAAGCATTCACGCCAGCAGAGGCTTGTCCTTTGGAGGTTGCAGAGTTTCCTGCGAGCATGACGGATATTGTATTTGTCAATATGCCAAATGTAACATATCCTAACGGGGGCTTAACATACGAGGGACTAAGCAAGGTAAGCACAATTAAGATAAGTGGTTGTGCCAATATAGACCCAATACAGGTACTTGAAGATGTTATTGGAGCAGGTGCAACAATCAGCACAGTGTCTATTCAGAACATAGAATGTACTAAAAAAGATACGGCACTAACTGCGATGAAGGCAATGGGTACACGTGGTATTGGTTCTGAACAGAAGACACTTTGCGATGGTCTCAGTGGCGTTTGGACTCTTAATAAGTATATTGAAGAAGAAGTCCTTGCATCTTTACAGGGGTATTATCCGAACTTAACTATTCATCAGTCGCAATACACCATGATTGTATTTGATGACACTATTGATGACCCTGCAAACATTTCCAATCTTGACAACAACACTGGTAAGCAGTTCAATAACGAGTTTGTTGCAAGTGCTCACGTTGCCAAGATACGCAAGAACTTAATCCCTGTCAAAGGAAAGTTGAATACTGAACGAGGTGTTTGGGAAGGTGTGAAGATTTCGGAAGAGAACTATCACAACCTTGCAAATGGAGAAGAGTTTGACTATACGGATAAGGCAGCTGGTGGATATGATGTTATGATGCGTTGCCCAGCACTGTGGTATAAAGGCATCAATGACTTCAAGAACCAAAAGAAGTATGTTGCATGGAGTAGCCTTGAAGACAAGCCAATGTCAAGTGCCAAGAAGACTACACGCAAAACGTTGAGTGATATTCTTCTAAAAGCCAACACTGGTGTTATGCCGGAGACTATTACGGAGAACGAAAGCACTCTTGAAAGCGCAGGAGTTCTTGCAGATGTTTCAAACATTGACACCTACAAGATTGATGTAGAGGGCATGAAGCAAGTGAGATACCCAGGTATGAACAACTCTACTGTTGGCGCATGCTTTGTAAATGCAGATGGCTTGATTATCTCCAAATACAAAATGGCTATTGGTAATACGCTATTTGATTTTGTAGATGGGGACTATATCTTTATAGATGTACCACATGGCGCAAAGAGTTTTATATTCTCTTCTCGCAATACCAACGCAGAATTAGAAGCGATAGCCGTAGACAGTTCGGAGGTAGAAGCCATTGAGCCCGATTGGGTACGCAGCGAAGAATGGCTTGGTGGTGTTTATCATGCATCGGTAGACAGCTTGTTACGCTTACGTTCTGTTTCAGGTGCTCCAGTACGCACAGGAGACGAAAATCACAACACATCTTCTGAATGGCAGTATGACGAGAATGGAGAACCGACAAACATGCCTGTAGGTACAATTCACTATACTAAAAAGGACTTTCAGAATATAGCACATAGGAGAGGAAAGGGTTACCAGCTATTTGACTACGAAATGTCTAAGTTGATGGCAATATTTTGGTTCTCCCTCAACGGCACACGTGATGCGCAGCTTGTATGTGGTGACGGATGTCGTTCAGGAGGTACTACTGGTTATCGTGATGATATTGGTAATACTGACAGTAAGCGTGTCGACAACAACAACGACGGTAACAAGTGCCTTGGCTTTGAGAATTTCTTCGGTTGTACGTGGGAGGTTATGGACTACGTTGCCATAAACGTTCCAACGTATGAGCAGTTTATGAAAGACAAGTGTGTACCTGTCGATACATATCCGCTTGATACTGTATGGCATATCTACGACCCATTGACAAAGACAGAACGCACCGTACAGGGGTTAAATATAACTACCTACTGTATCGCACGTACAAAACATGGCAGATATTGTGACGTCATTGCGTCTAAATGTAGTTCAGACAACAGCAGGTGGGCTTCTAACTATACTGATGGACATTGGCATAATAATAGTAGAGGCCGTGTGGTTGGTCGCTCGGCCAGCCATGATTATGGGTATGGCGGTCTCGTCTATGCGAGCTCGGATTTCGCATCATCGAATGCGGGCTCGGGTTGCGGTTCTCGGCTTGCCTTCAGAGGAAAAATAGAGGTAAGCGAATAAAGCGAAAAAGCGCAGAGCGTCGGCGGGCAAAATCCGCCACGCCTTGTGTTTTGAAAGAAGCAATCGGGTGACAGCAACAAGTTTAAGTACAAAATCACAAAAAAGGAATTGTTATGAACACAGAATTTTTCAAAGTATTTGGGATAAAGGAAAGACATGATGAGTTGTTGAAGTTGAGTGAAGACCATTATGTCTTATTTTGGGGATTTGTCAAAAACGAAGAGAGCAAAGAGACCGGCTACTGTTGGCGTAAAGACTATAACCATAAGCCAACAGAAACAGAGTTAAAGGGAGACCTCGTAACATTCATAAATTCTCTCATTGATGCAAAAATCCTCAGTGGTTTCACTTATGAAGGTAATATGGTGTGGCTCTCTACAGAGAATCAGTTCAACTACAAGGCTGCTTTCGACCTATGTATGATGAGTGACGGGAAGAACCTGCCGGTGACATTCAAGTTTGGTAAGGAGTTGGAGCCCAAGTATATAACGTTCAGAACCAAAGAGGCATTGACGGACTTCTATACAAAAGCTATGGCATTTGTACAGAATACTCTTGCAGCCGGATGGAAGGAGAAAGACAGTATTGATGTAAAAACATTGGGGTTATGATGACATTACTGATTCTATCTGTGCTATTGTCGCTCCCTGTGACTCTGTTAGCGATACACAAAGCCGGTGAGCTGCCTGACAGTGTGAGTAGCTTCAGCTACTATATAGGATATGCGCGTTTCTCGCTGTGGATAGCAACACTATCCATACTACTGTTGTTTCCAACACTGACAGTCTTACCGGAAAAGCTGTCGTTTATTGGGGGATTGATGAGTGCCGGACTATTGATGGTGGCAGCTTCGCCATATTATCGTACAGAAGGGAAGTTTATTCATTATCTTGGTGGGTACTTGTTTGGCGTAACTAGCCAAGTGGTAGTGTGTATTGTTTATCCTTACACTATTGCAGCATGGCTACTGTTTCCTTTGGTTTTCATTAAGAGAAGCTGGAGAGAAAACGCGACCTTTATCAGTGAGGCTATATGTGTCTGTACACTGCTGGCAAGTGTTGCCGTGATGCTGTATTAAAGGATAAACTGAACGATAAGAGATATAGATATATCTTTGCAAAAAAACATAATCATGGAGAAAGTAATAGAATGGTTGAGACAGAGCAATCGCTGGAAGCATCTATTAGGAGGAATTCTGATAGGCTTAGGTATACGAACATTAGTATTAGTTTATAAACGATGAGCAACTCTATTAAGAACACATTGATAGGTGTATTTTTGACCGTAGCTATCGCATTCTTCGGAGCTTGGGTTCAAATAAATTCACGCATTTCTATATTGGAAGTTCAGGTAAATGATGACCATGTAATGTTTCAGCGACAGACAGATAAATATGAAACAAACATGAAAGAGCTGATGAACAAAGTAAATGACATTCAAAACAAGGTAACAGAGCTTGGTGCAAAGCAGGAGGTTAAAAATGATCTTTAGGGAATGGAAATATAGGTGGAAAGCTAAGACTCCATCTTTCTTTAAGAAAATAATCAAAATAAGTTTGGCTATCAGCGCAACAGCGTTAGCCATTCATACGGCACTTGTATCAGGTGGGGCGATAGAACCTTACTGGTGGTCTACAATATATCCGTACTTGATAGGCGTGCCAGCAGGTGCAGCTGCTCTTGCCAAATTTACAATGGAAGATAAAAGTGATGAGAACAATTAAATTTATAGCAATACATTGTACAGCAAGCCATCAGACAGAAACCATTGATGGTTTGCGTAAGGAATTTAAGCGTAAAGGGTGGAAGAACCCAGGCTACCATTATGTGGTAGCTGCCGATGGTAAGGTAACACAGATGCTTCTTGATGAGAAAATAAGCAATGGCGTTAAAGGCTTCAATTCTATGAGTATCAATGTAGCCTATATCGGTGGTATTGATAGCAACGGAAAGCCTATTGACAATCGAAGTGCAGAGCAAAAGAAGTCTTTGCGCATCTTACTGAAGATGTTGCATACGAAATATCCAAACGCTATCATTCAAGGGCATAGGGACTTTTCGCCAGACTTGAATAAAGATGGCAAGATAACGTCAAACGAGTGGATGAAGTCTTGTCCATGCTTCAACGCAAAAGAAGAGTATTCTAATCTATAAACTTATCATTATGGAAAAGAAAAATACTTTTACAAAAGCATTAGCATCTATAGGATGTTTGCTTATAGGTATGGTTGCTATCTATTATTTCCTGCACCGGTATTACAAGTTACCTCCACCGAAATTGAACGAGGTAACAGATACTATCCATTTTCAAGATACTATACCGTACTATTTGCCTGTACCAAAAGACAGTACCGTACTTAGGTATGATACCGTAACACTCCCTGTTAGCAGCGAAAATACATATTCTGATGAAAAATATATGCTAAATAATACAACTTCTGACGGAAATTATATAATGCCGACTGACAGTTGTATCAAAAGTACTCCTGACAGCGTAAAAGTAGTGATACCAATCACACAAAAGGTTTACGAGGACAGCACATATAAAGTATGGGTAAGTGGCTACAATCCAAAGGTAGATAGCATCTTTGTGTACAACAAAACGGACGTTGTTAATCATTATTTCAAAAGCAAAGAGAAGCGTTGGGGATTGGGGGTACAGGTAGGCTATGGTATTGGTAAAAACAGCCTACAACCATATATTGGTATAGGCATTAACTATAATATCGTAAAATGGTAACATGAAAAGGATTGAATTTCAAATAGCTAAGGGCGAGGTTTATAATGAAGTTGCAAAGACAACCTCTTATACTGGTGCCAAGATGGAAAATGACGAAGACGCTTACAACCGTATCTTCACGACCGACGAAGATAAAGCAATACTTGAACGCTTTTGGAATGAGAGCAAGAATATGGTTGCAGGTAGTTTGAAAAAGGTACTGGGTGCAGAACAAGAGGCAAGCGACTTATACACATTGGAATTGGAGTTATCTAATTCTTTCGATGAAAACCTGAAAGAGAGTATGCAGCGCAGCCTATTCAGCTTCTTTGTTATGAATATCACAAGTAAGTGGTATACATTCACGAACAAGAAAGAAGCGGAAAGTTATGCGACTTCTGCTGCAACCGACATGGAAGATATACTGCGTAAGGCTTATTTTAAGAAGAAGCCGATACGTCCAACATACGAATAGTTCATCTAATTATAAATGATATGGCAGAAAACAAGAAGAACCTCGTTATAACGGAAGAGGTTAAAGAGCTTATCTATGACATTCAGAACAAAGCCTATCTAACAGGACAGGCACGTGAGGCTGAAGGCAAGAAGACTTATGAGGCTGCATCGAATATGCAAGCAAGTGATGATGACGAAAACAGTTATCAAGTACGCCGTTCACTTGCTAACGCTTTCTCGTCTCTCAAAAGTCTGCTTGGCGAGTATCTGTATGAAGATAAGACCACAAGCAACAACCGTATGCAAAGTGAGATTGACAATAGCGGACAGCTTACTCTTACATTTAGACTACCATCTAACTACAACAATGCATCAGCAGACAGCTTAGGCAATGGCATACATTCATATTTGGTTGATATGGCACTTGCAGACTGGTTTGCCATAACCAACAAGGAAGACGCAGAAACGTATGCAAGCCACTCAAAGGTTAGTCTGGAGAATGTAAAGCGTGCTTTGTACAAGCGCAGCCGTCCTACACGTCCTACCTACTAATCTTCTGTAATATGGGATATTGCCAAAATCAGAACACAGCTGAAAAAAGTACCAAATTGGTAACGCTTACATTCAAACGTGCTGAGTTGTTGTATGATGCGAGTAACTACTCTTTCGTTGAGGCAGATATTATGCCACAAGATGAGGAACACGCAAAGCATCAGGTATTTGATATTGCCCAAGACAGTAATGTAGACCGTGTTACACGAGTCCTAAATTTAGCCCATTCTGAATGTGTTGAGTTGCTATTTCCATATGCAAAGGAAGATATACCAGATACAGAACAGACGCTTAATGATGTTCTCGTAGAACCTGATGAGTACAAGATATGTCTATCTTTACCGTCTACATTCTCTATGACCACTGTTAAGATGTTAGAGCATTTGATACATGAGTTTTTGGTTTGTAGAGTTCTTGCAGACTGGATGAGCATCACGCTTCCTGCGAGTACTGGACACTGGATAGATAAAGTGGACGAACTGAAAACAAAGATACGAACATCACTTGTGTCAAGAACTGGAAAGATAAGGCGAAAACTAAAGCCGTGGTAAAAAGCAAAGGCAGAGTTACATCACGTAGCCCTGCCTTTTTCCATGAATAACAATCTTAACCTTAGTAAAAACTAACTTAAACTATCGTGGTTGGTTGTTCAGTCGTGGAGTGAACTGCACCGAACATCCAGTAATACCTTCATCTTCTGCAAGCCCTGTAAGTAATACTATACGCAAGTACTTATACGGTGTGCCTCTAAACCCACGCAAGTAATGGTCTACAGAAGACCATACAGGAATCCAATTATACAAATCATTAGAAGCAAACAATACCGATTTTACGTGTCCTTTATGGAATACGCCACGTTGTATAATGGTATCGACAGACTTGTGTATATCGAATGCGTCAAGTTTTATAGGTCGAGATATAACAATATTTTTATATATATCATCAGCCTCATCAGAGAAGTTTACAAGATTACCATTATCTAGTACTGCCAGTGCATCAGGGTAAGCATTTACGCTATCTGCTATGTTTGACTGCATCATCCCCCACCCTTTTGACTTCAACGACCATATATAAGCATAGTTGCATCGGAGCTGATTTGTTTCAGCGTCTTTGCTATCATTATACACAATGATACGTTGATGTTCATAGTCGTATATCATACGGCAGTCCTTGACGAACTCCATAAATAGAAGAAACTGCAAAGTGTCTTTGGTTTGTCCTGCAAAATCTAAAACTTTATCTATCTTTGGTAAGTTCAGCACAGACACCGAATTATCCCCATTAAGAATATCGGATATACACATAGATTGGGAACCTTGTAGCATCATAATTCCTCTATCTGTGGCAAACAATACGGCATAATCAATCTGGGTAATGGATTTTGCATTTATACATACATCACGAGTAATGGGTTGTCGTGCTGTATATGTTCCTGTCTTTGATATTTCCAAAGCCCATACCCCCTCGGTTGTGAATGCGTAAAGAGGGAACTGTCCGAACTGTCCCTCGCTGAGAGCCTTAACCGCTGAACAAATTCCGATAATGTTGCCAGTACCAACAGTATTGATACCTAATACCGGATAATAGAAAGGGTTGTCTATCTCGGAGGTGTAAATCTTGTTAAGTATATCTACCGTTCGCTCTGTATCAGAAGAAACCGTAGAAACATCAGAAGCAATTTTATTTAAATCTCCCCATCCCCCAAAATAGAATGCTCCATTCAAGAAAGAATGAGGTTCAAGCGGAACTTCATAATAAGTACCAACAGAGTCATATATATATATAATTGATTTATAGGCATTTACATTTGGATAATAAAGAAACAATACAGGATTATTAAGTCCTAATACTCCCGCATCACCTCTGACTATAATATCTTTACCACCTTGTTTAATATAGACATACACTGCTACTGCAATCTTCCTGTCTAGTCCTGTAGCAGACATATCGCTCCAAGCCCTCACATACCCATCAGTAAAAGTCATCATTGCTCCTGCATTGAACCCCTTAAATAACATCTTTCTAAGATTTGCGATATTTACACGTGAATTATAGCTGAACGCGTACTTTGGTATTAACTTGTCGTGGCTATCATAATCATCAGTCATGACTTCACGATTGACAAGCGACTGTAAAAAATCTTCTTCTATATTTATTATTGTACGCGTAGTAGCCAGTTGTTCTATCTTGATACTTTCAAGGAAGTAAAAGTTAGCACAATTCCGAATATCCTCTTTTACAGTAGCTGTTGATTTGCGTGGAAGTCCGAGAATACCTCCAAGGCGTTTCTCAAGATTATCTTTATCAAAGGTCATTTGATAGAGATAGCCCATATCTTTCTTTTGATAACGTACTGGATATGTAGTTGTGTCGGCAGCTTGATTGATATGCTTACAAATGGAATATCCCCATGCCTCATCACCGTACTCGTCATAGTTATAGAATTTATCGCACTCTCCGTTTTGGTCGTAGGTATAAATAGGTTTAGACACAAATATGTCTACTGACTTAACTATATCTGCCCAGTTTTTAAGCAAACTCAATTCTCTTTCATTGATAACTGCATAGTCGAGTTTGTGTAACATACCTATGATACGAACATCGGCAGCCGTGTCTTTTCTATATATACGCTCCCACGTCACAATGGGCGCGCAACTAGTTGAGCAAACCATTAGTATAGGTGCAGAATGCCTGATGAGGCTACCATCATACAGCCTATATGCATACCTCAAAAGGAATGGGTATAGAAATTTACCTTTGTTTGTAGCCTTATCAGCTATAAACTTGTTTACTTTAGCAAGAACCTGTGAAGATACTTTTTTCTTGTTTTCGTCTGAAAACTCATAATAGCTTTCGTATGTTTTCTTCCCATCTTTACTTAACTTGTCCTCATAGTCTATTTCATCAAACTCAATTGTGAACTCATCAGTTCGCTCCATTTCCCCTTGTAACCCAAAAGATAAAGATAACTCAGGAATATCATTACCAAGGAATAGATACCCTGCTTGTTCTCCTTTCCACAGAAAGTATAACATGCCAATATCTGTAAGGGCTATAAGCGTATTACCAACACCAACAACTTGATGCAATTCTTTTGTGCCTAAAGCATACAAATCTGCGAACTCCTTACCATTAGAAGTCCATACCAGCTTTTTACTGTGGGTATCATGTATGATATAATGCTTGTAGGTTGAGGACTTATGTATATAGACGATACGCATATTTGCCTGTAACTCCATGACCGTCTTTGGAGGCAACACTGGTTTCAATGCACCGTCTTCAGGCACAAGATTAAGCAAAAAAGCAGCATCACCATCAGGACACAAGTTATCTGGTGGGACGGTTGTAAGTCCGTTATACTTAATTTCCTTTATCATATTACTTGCTTGGTTTATCTAGTTGGTAAAATAGCTTTCCATTTGTTTCTTTTACCGATACAGACAGTTTGTAGCTGTGCTGGGCAGACAGTCCGTAGTCGTAAAGAATACGCCCAACAGAGGGATTGAGCGTTTCAAATCCTATACACTTGTATTTACCGTTATACTGAATGTCGCATAGTTGTGTCGGTTTGTCTATGTCAGGATTGAGCATGAAGCCAAATAAACGAGTATCAGACACACGAAATACAAACACTGTGGCTTTTTCGGCCACACCCGAATTGTTACGAATGTGGCAGAAAAGATGCTTTGATAATGTTACAGAGTTGTCGGCAGGGTCAAGTATAACGAATAGACGTAAAGACCTATACCAGTTCTGTATTTTATTGAAGATTGTTACCATAACGCAAATATATTATACATAAGCGACAACTTCGGTTTATCTCTTAATACTCTTTACGAGAACGAAAAGAAACTGTTTCAATGAAGAGGAATGAGAGCGTTGTTTGCAAGTCTGCTCTATGCTTGTCGGCTTCTTCCTTGCTTTTGAAGATGTAAGAACAGAGTTCTGTTTTGTCAGTTCCCTTTGTTGCTACAATGTTGGCATAATACTTGCGCCCGATGAGGAACGCTATTACTTCTTTTAGTACTGTTGTTTGCATAATTTATAAGTCTATATTGTTAAACATTTATTTCTTCATTTTCTCTCCTCCTTAAATGGTGGTATCTCGCACCAGTGGGTAATACTCCTAACGAAATTTGTAGAGCCTTTCCATTGTTGTCCAAGGTCATTACCTAAACTATCAATGGAATTGTAAACCATACTAGAACCATAACTACCATTTTTTGTTCTAATGATAACCATTGTATCAATTGGTGGTAGTTCTTCTTTCACATTGTGCCACTGGTTAGCCAACACCCATTCTGCACCAATTTTGAAAGCATCTGTTAAGGTGATTTTATCTTCTACACCTATAAATCCTACATACTTTTGTGCAGCTTCCTTAATTTTTTCTTCTTTTGTCATTGTATATCCTCCTTTCAATATAGTGTAGGATTATCATAGATATTTCCTATGATTTTCTTATCATAATTATTAATCCACCGTAATCGAGTAGTATTTTCTCGAATGTATCCATATTATGTTTCTGTTATTTTGATTTTCGGTAAATCTATTCCCTCTTTGCGCAAGGTGGGTATCTGATATACGTTATACCCTTTGCTCTTTCTGTACATCTCACGTTTGTAGCGCATTTCTCGATAAAGGGCGTATGTGGATGCTTGGAATCTTGACCATGAGCTAGCTGGGTGCCCGCCACTCCATCCATAGCTTTGATTCAAGTCAAGCTCGGGGAATGACTTTTTCTTTATTTCGTCCATTTCGTCCATTACGTCCCAGTCTGTGCGGATTGGTAATATCGTGTTGATAGCTTCTATCTGTCCGCATGCTATCCTGTTTGCAGCTTCAATACAAGTTATCACATCGTTGTACTGTTCCTCTGTGAGGTCTAAGTGATAATTAGTGTTCATAATCCTTTTGTGCAAATCCTGCATTAAATCTTACTTTCATTTTTTGTGTATTTATGCGTCATTAATTTGGGGTTTTCGTAAATGTTTCCAACGACCTTGTATTTTAGAACGTTTATAAACTCTTTATCTAGCAAGGCTGCTTGCCTAATACTCTGTAGCCGGTAGGCTCCGTCATAGTAGATAACTTTTGAAACAACTCCGTCACTATTGGCAATTAAATCGCCCTCATAGATTTCTGTTACCCAAACATTCATTCCGTTTTTCTCTTGCACAAGGTCTATGCCTGTGTATTGGCCGACGGTATCTGGGATTACCTGATGGACCTCTATATGAAACAAGGTATCACCAACCCGTTGGAACTCCTGTACAATATAGGTAGTACCATCTTCTTCACGAAAAAGGTAGCCATACACCCATTCGTCATTATCTAATCGCTTTCCCCTAAACTTATACCCCCGTGTCATAATTACTTCATTTTAAGTTCTTCAATCAACATGTCAGCCACTTGTACGCAATTGTGGATATATGACACCATACTCACATTCTCCATTGGTGTAGAGAATGAATAAGCCACTATGTCTTTTGCAATTTCATACCGTCTTTGCTCCCAGTCAATAGGATTTCCTTGTTCTAAAAGTTCTAAATCTCCGTTTGGCAATTTCCCTTGTCGCAGAATGTTATTACTATCTATCCAAGTGGCTGTGCCAAATTCAATAGATGTACCTTTAAGGTCTATTATCTCTCCAGTTCCAATTATTCTTGCTTTCATAATTCGTTCAATTTTACCTCTGCATCAATACCTCTGCCGTCATCATCGGTTATGCACATGAACCCAATCTTGATGCCGTCGTATTCAAATTCGGTCATTCCGTAAGGCTCGTTTGCCGTTACGTTCACGGTATCCGCACCGAGCATCTTCAAAGCCTCGGCAACTATCTGCAACACGTCGTGATGGAATAAAGCCGCTCCAATTTGGATTATTGCATTCTCGTCGGGTACTTTCTTACCCGTCTTGATTTCCTTTTCATGCCTAATCACACCGTCGCCTCCACATTTCGGGCAATCGAAATCATGGTAATGTGTTTCCAGCTCCCCATCGGTGTACTCCCATTCTACCAAGCCTCTACCGTCGCATTCCTCGCACTTTTCTTCGTATTCTTCCGTTTCGACTTCATCTACCAACTGACACGCCTCCAATGCTTGTTTGATTGCGGCAAGTGTGCAGGACTTGGAACACGGATGCTCGACCGTCGGCAACTTTAACCGCTCGCAGCCGTCCGTCGGCTCGTATTGCTTATTGAGCCTTTCGGGTGGTATGCGGATTATCACATACCCATTGGTTGCCCACACTTCGTTGTAGGTCGGGTGCAGGAACGGGAACCACATGCTTGAACGAATATCGTCCACGTTGATGAAAAGCTCAAAAAGTTCATCCTCGTTCTTGATTTTCTTGTTTAATGTTTCCATATTGCGTTGAAATTTTATTTATTTGCAAAAAACTCCTCAAACGTATCACCTTGATATTCGTTCTTTGTGAGTTCTATCATCTCACGAATAGAATACTTTTCCTTGTGTGGCTTTGGAAGTCTATTCTCTACATAGTCTTTTGTACCCGCTGCACACTAGCCCGTAATAACTCGGTAGCATTCAATAGCTTCTTCAAAGGTTAAGACGCTATCAAGTTTTAAATTCTTGTAAGCAGATTTGTCACGATTTGAAATCTTATAGATAAGGTCTTTTCGTGCTTCGTCTATTGTTTCTCCGTGCGCCCATTTTCCGTTGCCATCCCCTACAACGTACATTTGCTTTTTGTTACCTATCTGATGCACTTTATAAACGTTTCCGTGGTGGCTATCAACAGCTGAAAATATACCGTCTGCTTTGATATACTTTTTATTGTGCCAATCAAATAATGTTGGCGCATTACGATTTACGTTGCTTGCATCGCTAATCTGTGTTCCTTGCAAGTCAAGCCAACCACCTACCACGAGATTGTCGGGTAAGGAAGTGATTGCTGTTCCTTGCAAGTCAAGCGAACCACCTACCACGAGATTGTCGGGCAACGAAGTGATTGCAGTTCCTCGCAAGTCAAGCCAACCACCATAATATGGCTTTCCGTCTTTTGTTTCTAACTTAATTCCTGTTTCTTTGTGGAATTTCTCTATTTGTTGTTTTATTTTGTCCATTGCTTTTTGTGGCTGTGCGCTGTAGGCACTGAAATCTATTGTACTCATTTGTTATAATCGAAATATAATGATTATCCTTCTTAACAGTAGGCATAGTTGTCTTTAATGTTATTCATACGCTTTAATTCTAAATGATGGTTCGTTTCCAAAATTTACGATGTGTGCCATTTCTCTTAGTCGATCAGCGAGACGTGCATCGTAATATTTTCCTATCTCCTTTCCCGACAAGTTAGAGGTAGCTATGGTGCAGAATTGTTCCTGATAGCGATGATGGATAATATCGGTAACTGCCGTTATGATTTCTCCATAGTGGAGACTCTCACGTGGCTCTGCACCAAGGTCGTCAATACATAAGACTTCTATATTCCTTATCTTGTTGAAATACGCTACAGCCTCTGCATTCTCTTTAGTTGGGTTAGCAAATGCTTTGGCATACTGCACCAGTTCTTTTGCCGTGATAATCACAAAACCTTTGTATGGTAACTCGTACAGTTCCTTTTCTGTGTGTGAGGTTTCATCTGAATGAATATAGGCGTAAAGTGATTGCAGGGCTTTAACGATAGTTGTTTTGCCATTGCCTTTGTTGCCTGAGAGAAACAGACCGAATGTACAATCAGTAGAAGTGAGCCATTTAGATATATCCCAAATGTGTTGCTTATACTTATCAGACAACATGAACTTGCGCATACGTGATGTAACTTCTACCTTACAGGAAGCGCACAGCATAGTATATACTTGTTCTGTTGTATAAGGCAATCTAAAACGAGTCGGAATACGTTTTTTCTTCATCAGCCTTGAGCAGATTTCCTCTACGTCCAGCTTTGTTGTCGGTTCTAATCTTATCATTGCTTGTTACAATTCTTAACCAGTTATTAAAATGTTTTTTTGCGTCATTGATATTGTCGTGTGATGTCTTACCATCAGCAACACATTGAAGTTTGAACTCACCAAGTTTGTTTTTGAGTTCATCGACATTCATGTGGTGGAGGTTCTGCATACTATCCAACCATACTTCTGACGATTTCAATTCATCAATTTCATCATCGAGTGTTGTTGCGTCTGTAATTGGCAGCGAAGAAGATTGAGATTTCTTAGTATCATCTTTTGAATGATTATTATTCCGTCTTACTTCAACAGCTTTCTTGGCTGCTCTACTTCGCATATCAGAGATAGTATCGAATTTTTCAATATTTCTATCTATTATTTTTTTCATGAATGAGAACGCCATTTTACTTAGCGGTTTCAGCTCTACCAGTGTCCCCGTTGCTGCATACGTAATGATAGCATCGTACACCTCAAGTCTGACCTCCGCAGGGTATTCCATCAGGATGTCCTGCCATTCCGTGTAAAAAACGAAACTTTCCCTTTTGCTCATAATCAATCACAGTATTTAAGGTAGTCGTCAACTTCTCTGATAAAATCATCGAGAGAATGACAAACCACGTATTTATAATCTCCCTCAGAGGTAATGATTTGCTCCCAGTCTTTTTGCGATTTACTTTGTCTACCTGTCAGAGTCTTCATTTCAACAAGCAATGCCCCATAAAATCTATTAGGAACAAGGAGTATTAAATCAGCCACCCCAGCCACAACGCCCTCGGCTTTTAGTTTTGCACCAGTAAGCGCATCACGTTTACCACCATTAGGGACTGCAAAGAGTCTTCCTTTTAGTTTCCTATGTTTGAGGTTGAACCACCGCACACAAGAACATTGTATGCGGTGTTCCTCATCAGATGGCTTTTTGCGTGTTGTAGCCCTTTTCTGTGCTAACATTTCTTCGAGTGTCATTAGGCAATCACATCTAAGATGCTTGTTTCAGCAATCTTCACCAGTTCATAATCAATCATGGTTTTTGAAAACTCGGTGTCTATTACTTCCTTAGCCCTGTCGATACTACTTGCTATCACCATGTAATTGTGGGCTTGCTTCTTCTCTTTTCCACTCTTCTCATCAAGGGTGATGAAATTAATCTTGCAGGAATAGAACTTATCATCACCGTCACCCTGATAGTTGTAGAGTTCCTCGATGTTCGTGCGTTTCTCAGAGACAACTTCAAAGTCTCCCGAAATATATTGCTGCATTTCTGCAACCATTTTACTCTCGCATTCAGTAAAGCTAAGAGCATCTACAAGGTAGAGTTCCGTTACTTTCTTTGAATTGCCATCCTCCATAACCTTGTCATAGCGAACGGCACTTATAAAATACTTACTCATGGTTTATTTGTTTTTTGAGTTCTTGACATGTTTTAATTTTTACAGTCTTGTGTGCAGGGATAACCGTCTTCTTTCCATGCAGTCCTGATACACGTTCTTTCACGTGTACTACTTTTAGAGTAGCGAACCCACGAAGAGTAATGTCTTCACCCTTTTCGAGTGAACCTTTAATCGCACCAATAATAGCATCATAAGCCTTAGCAGCTTGCGAGCGTGTGAGGTCGGTTTCCTCTATGACCTCTGATAGAATTTCATTTTTTGTCATTTTGCTTATTATTAAAAGTGAATACTAATTTGCGTTGAAGTTTCGTTACCAGTTGTCTGATGCACCATGCACGAGAGACAAATCGTTGTCCTTTTGTCTTATCATACAGGATGGCAGCATCTTCCAAGAACTTGATGATTTTCTCTATATCCGACTTGCATATTTCCATTTCATTTGTTTAAGAAAGATGAAACCAATTCGTCAAAGTACACTTCATCAGTAGGTATATCATCATCAGAGTTCATAATCTCCTTAGCGATAGACTTTTTGCGCTGAATAAGAGAGTAGATAGTATTGTCGATTGTACCACGACCGAGCAGATAATAACAGTTTACATTATCTTTTTGCCCGATACGGTGCGCACGGTCTTCACATTGACAACAATCTGCCATTGTCCATGGCAATTCACAGAAAGCTACGTCCGAAGCAGCGGTAAGGGTAAGCCCAACACCAGCAGCTTTGATAGAACAGATGATGAGGCGTGTATTTTCGCCGGTCTGAAAGGCATCAACAGCAGCTTGTTTGTTTACAGCACTGTCACGACCTGTAACCGTTACTGCTTTGGGAAACGTCTTACATAGTTCATCGACAATCTCATGGAGAGAGCAGAACACTATCAGTTTCTTACCACTTTCAAGAAATGTGCTGATGAAGTCTATTGCCTGTGCTATCTTTCCTCTGGTGGCAAGCGCACGCAACGTCATGAACTTGACAAGAGCCTCCATACGCATCTTTCGTCTTATCTCCCAATCGGTACACTCCGTGTACTGTTTGAGGTATGCAACAAGGTCTGTAGCAGCCGTGTTATATTCCTCTCTGTTAGATATATCCACATAAAGGTCGGTGCGTGTCTTGTCTGGAAGTTGAGGCAGCACCTTTGCCTTTTCTCTGCGTATCATGCACGAACTATATAGCTTGTTACTTAATACTGACAGAGGAACGGCAGGGGTTGCATCCTTATCCTTTGGGTCTGTGCAATAATCGGCAACAAATTGAGAACGTCCACCAAACTCGCCGAGCCTACCCATGATTGAGAGCTGCGCAATCAAATCTTCGGGACGATTAACAACTGGAGTTCCTGAAAGGAGTGTTATCCATTCCTTACCAACCGAAAGCCCCTTTGCGAAGATGGTCTGTTGTGCAGATGGGTCTTTCACACGGTGGCTTTCGTCAATGATGATTGACTTGAAGACCTTAATAGCAGGGTTGAAAACAACATCTTTTAGTCGGAAAGACTTTCGATTACCTTTAATATCCCAGACAAAGTATTTGCGAAGACTCTCATAATTGACGATTGCAACCTGATGCACTCCCATCTTCAAAAGATACCCCCAAGTAGTCTGTACACTATTATCAAGCACAAGAGCGGACTTATCCGTGAATTTCTCAAACTCTCTTTGCCAATTGATTTTCAAAGATGACGGGCAGATAACGAGACAGGGATATGCGTTAGCGGTATCTACAATGCCGATAGACTGCAACGTTTTTCCAAGCCCTGGTTCATCACCTATAAGTATCCGTTTGTTTTCAAGACCGAAACGAATACCCTCAGCTTGATAAGGATAAGGCTCAATACGGAGATGATGTTTTAATGTTGTAGTCATATCAATTGTTTTGAGGTGTAGGTGTCATGCACCAATAGGCAAAAGCCAGTTCTTCATATTTCTCACGTCCATGTTGGTAGATTGCATCACCACGATTGATGAACTTTTTGAATACCTTACAGTTCTTTTTTGAGATAGCATAGATAAAGTCCTTATCAGAATGTGCTATATCCATATACCATGCACGGCTTCTATCCCAGTCGAAGAAATCTACAGCCTCATCAAATTCCTGTTGAGATGAGGCAAAGGTTGTCTTTAAGTCTCCACCGAAGTGAAACGCTTCCAACCACCAGTCCCATTTGCAACGAGTATCGAGAGAGAAAGGAAACTCGCAATAATAGAACTGCTGTCCTTTGTTTACCATGCACTTTTGTGTGTCTGATAATTCCAAGACCTTTGCTAAGAATGGGTCTTTCTGAGCTTCCAGCCTAAGTGAGCGTTGCATTTCCTTTGCGTGTCTGAACTCATCATCAGTATATTCTACATCATCAACAGTAAGATGATAGTAATCTACTCTATCAGGTTCTGTTATCAGTGCATCAACCAGTGTCCCGAAACGGAAAGCAGCCTCCCTGTCACCGAACGCCGGTCGTGGGTGCATTACCTCTTTGAGTGCAGTGAGGTCTGAGTTGCTGACCTCACTGCGGTTATAGTATGTGTCGGGATTGTGGTTCATATTACTTTGCCTTTACATCGTCAATGTACTCGACACTTTCGTCCTGAATGAAGGTACCTTCCTTGTTAGCTTGTTTCTCACAGAAAGTGATTTGCTTCTTAAATATTTTAGCAAGCTCATCAATAGACATCTTGCATCCCTCATGGCTCCACCACATTGTGATGATTGGCAGGATGCCTTCAGGATTAAGAAGATGGATTTTCTTTGTTACCTTTGTCTTAGGCTGATATGCTGCCATAGTAGCCTGTCCAGCAAACAAACCGTCCATTTCGGCTGCTTGTTTCTTCATTTCAGCTTGCTTGCGTTCTTCCTCCTCACGCTTCATACGTTCCTGTTCCAATCGAGCAGCGTCCTCACGTTCTTTCTTCTGCATTTCCTCTTTGAGTCGTGCAGCCTCTGCCTCGTTAGATTTTGCAATTTGTTCGAGGTTAGCTTTCTTTGATGGAAGACGGTCAAGGATATAGGTCTTCATGTCTCCTACTTCAAAGGCGTACTGCTCCTTGAACTTTTTACACAGACTATGGCTAACGCCCATTTCTATAGCTTCTGCCTCGGCAGCTGTAATGTTATAAGACACACGAACAGTAGCTCGTAGGTTGTTAATCCACTCTGGAGATAAACTGGTTGAGTATGTATTGATGGCATTAAATGACTTCTCGTAATTCTCAAGAGTAACCGCATTGTCAATATCCTTTAGTGCATTGACATTCTTGTTGAGTTCAGACTGAAACTGAACCTTCAGGTTATCCTCAACATCGAGTTTGAAACGTTCACGAGCCTGAGCAGCTTGTTGCTTTGCAAGTTCTTCCTTACGGCGTTTCTCTTCCTCTGCACGTTTCTTTGCTGCAAAAGCATTACGGAGCTGCTGCAACTTGTAAGATACAGTATTAGTTTTCGCTGGGTCAATATCGTTCTCAATAACGGTAAATTCCGTGCGTATCTGGTCGAACAACTTAGTAACCGGAGAACGACGTTCGTTCATCTTCTTCACTGTCTTACGGGCTTTTTCTATGAACACTGCTGCTTGCTGGTCGAGTTCATCAGTCATGTTACCACCATTCTGCTCGATGAGGCTAAGTAACTTCTGCCCAGCCTCGACACACTTATCGTGCGACAGGGCATTATCCTTGTATGATTGCGGTGCAGCTTGCACAATCTGCGCAATATTTTCTTGTTTTACTATTGCAAGTTCGTTATTCATATCTTTTGGTTTTGAGGGAGCACACATAGCAAATGTAGTATGCTCCACGTATCTGTTTAATTTCAAGCAATACAAGCCGTTGACTTGTTGGCGTGTATCTTTGCATTGTTTACAAATATCTGATGGCATTCGTTAGAACGTATCGTCATCGTCTCCCTGCGTTGCAGGGTCAATGGTTACACCTGCCGACATATCTTGTGGAGCAGCGAAACTCTCTTCCTCTGCTTGCCCAGTATGAGACTCAGGTTCTGTTTCTGCTTCCGTTTCCGTTACGCCTCCGTATGGGTCGAAGTCCTTTGTTGGGTCATCAATAACATCACTTTCAAACTGTGTACCCTTACCGATAGCAATCTTAGGGTAAGACTTGAAAGCATGCTTGATGCACTTTGCCATAAGGAAACCTGTATCAATCTGACCATTAACGGAAGAATAAAGCTCGTTGGCTTTTTCTACACGTTGATGTGTGTTCTGGTCATAGTAAGCATTATTCTTTGCAGAATAATTGGCAAGACGCTGCCAGTCGCTCTCCAACATCACGGAATAATCTACGCTCCCATCTATGCGTGTTATCTTCATAAAACAAGCAATGATATTCTCAGATGTACGAGGAAGATTACAACGATAGTTTACATACTTGTGTCCGTCTGTTTCTCCGTAAGAGAACTCATCACCCTCGTATACAATAACAGGATTATCAGCGTGTCTAATCTGTCCTGCTCTTGCACGAAGCACCAATTCTCCATAGCCCGAAATAGTAAGATTACAGCGACTTTCCCACATATCCTTACCAGTCTGTGGGTCTACACCAGCCTTACGGTTACGAGGTAGGAGGTAACATAATGCCTGTGCGCCTTGTTCCAGAGATAGACCACGTACAGCGAGGTCTATGAATGCAAAGAATACCGATATACCAGTACACTTACGCAATTTCTCGTTATCTCTCAACTGCTTATTGAAGTTGATTGCTTCTCGTTCATAGGCAGCTTCTCCACCTTGCTTCCATATCATGTCATAGACATTGATAAACTGGGAGCGTACATACTCATCACGCACCACTTCTGTTGCAGAAAGTGTTTGCAGATGTTTTGCTTGATTGATAGTCTCACTCATAATTATTAATTTTGTTTGTTATAAAATCGTTGTGGCTCGGATTGGAGTTGCACCAATTCCTCATTCGACCCCTCCACTTATCGAGCGTGCCCTGCGTACACTACCGAGCCTAATAGACTACTCGAAGTAGTCTTGCTCTGTGCGCTGAAGTACTCTTAACCTTTTTGTGGGATATTCTACCTTGCCGGGTCTCTTATATGGACGTATCAATCCTTTCTTACGCCACCTGTCAACATTGCCACGCCCGAACACACTGTAGGCTTTTCGTTGGCTTATCATTTCAGGATCATTTTTATCATTCTGCAGAAATGATGTTATGCGAGCTGCAAGGTCTTTCATAAAGGTATCGTATGTAACGACCTTGTCGGAGAATACTAATTGAACCATCATTTGTTAGTTTATCTTTACGTTGTCTTATTTGCTGATACTCGCCTATGCCCAGCTATTAACCAAACTATAAGTAGCATAACTCTTGACTTCCACAATCCATACACCCAGTTGTAAACCAAATGCACAGCGCAGAAAGAGCGCATGACGTACGTTACGACATAATAACTTTCTTAATCTTCCTCCTCAATGATGTCCATAATGCCCTTGAGCTTTTCATTCTTATTCCAACGTTTTATCAAATGAAAAGAAATGTAAACAAGGGCTGCGCCTATTAGTTTACTAATAAAGAATATCATCAGGTCCTCGCTGTAAGAAAGGAGCAAGAAGATTGTTACCAATGCTAATAAAAAAAGCACGTGGAATCGCCAGTTTAGATAGATTGACTTATTCATAAGAATTGTTTTTGTTTATACAGATTGGTGATTTTAAGTATTCTACATACGTATTATACAACTTACAGTATCGTCCGTTGATGCTGTTATAGGCATCGGTGCAACTTTTACATTGATTAGGCATTGTCTATTCCGCTTAGAAACTTATTCACAAAATAAACCTGCCCTTTACCAGTAACTTTTACCGTCTTGCTTCTGTCTTGCGACTATCAAGGATGACATCATATAAGCCGTCTTCGTTTACAAACAAGGCTTGTTGCTCTCTTCCAAGACTGTCTGTTATGGGGTGGTTTGAAACAACCTCATCCCCAAGTCGCTGATTAACAAACTTTGCCGTTAACCCTAACGCCTTGCATACATCTGTAAGACAGAATTGTGGATTTGTTTCTGTTCCTGCAACACGGATGTTACCAAAAGCAGGGTTGTTGAATACTTGAATTGACTGCATACGTTAGAATTGTTTGATAAAACCTAATTCTTTTGTTCGGTGAGGGTAAGCCTCACTTTTTTCTCGTTACGGTTATGGTTCGATTCTCGCGATCGGCCTCTGTGGCGTACACTTTGCCACTGATCAGCCCTTCGCGGCTTGCGGAGCTTTGTACTGTTGCAAGTCTTTCGATAGGGAAGATTGCTGATTCTCCAATTCTCAACTGCCTTATTTCAGCTGTTAGACTACTTTTTCTTGCCATATTCTTTGCTGTTATAAATTAATTGTTTAACTTTATTGTGCAAAGATATACAAAATGTAGTTTATCTACAAATTGTTGATTTGTTATTATAAACAAATTGTAGATTTTTAACAAATACACTATGGACAAATCATCAATGATTGAAGCACTTGTTAATCATTACTCGAGTGGAAATCAAGCTCAGTTTGCAGCTAAACTCGGACTTCCAGCACAAAATATTAGCGCATGGATAAAGCGAGGTACATTTAATGCAGAACTTTTGTTTAGTAAATGCGAGGGTATATCAGCAGATTGGTTGCTTTCAGGAGAAGGTGAAATGCTACGAAGTGTTAGTAAACAACAAACTGTAGATAATAATATATCTATGCCTAACAAGGAATTGATTAATCTATGCAAATTGTTGATAGAGAACTTTCAACAACGTGATGAGGTTATGGGGAAGTTGGTATCAATGGTTAAAGGCTTGTAATTATGAGATTTTTTTTAAAGATAGTGCTAAACCTTGCTGTAATTGTTGACACACTATTGTGTTTCTTTTTACTGTTTGCCTTTTATCCTCGTTTTAGTGATTTGAATTTTGATTATATGGGTGTTATAGTAGCGATCCTATCTTTACTTGTTACTGTCTTAATAGGTTGGAATATTTATAGCTTGATTGATTTGAAAGAATATAGGAGAGTCTATAAAGAACTTTCGGAGAAGATGGAAAAAGATATAAATTATCTTTACAATAAAGCTGATTATCATTATGGCTTATCTATGGTTTACAATGCTTTATCTTTGGCAGGCTCGATTTCTGATAAAAGTGCAGGGGTAAATAAGTTCCAGATGTATTTGCAGGCTGCTGGCGGTATGAAGATTTTATCTAAGTTGAATGAATTTGAGCATTGTAAATCTATAACCAAAACTATGCTTACAGTGGAATCTTCTACAAAAGATATTGAGTTAACTAATGAGGAAAGAACTCGGATAGTAGAATTGCTCAAGGAAGTGTCATGTTTGGATAAAATTGACGGTTTATTTGAACTTATAGAAATAAATCAAAACGAAAAGCAGAATAATAATATAGGATATGAAAAATCTATTTAATGAAATTATGAATAGACAAGTAATTATGCTTCTATCGGCTATTTCAAAGATAACTTTAATCTGTGATAAAGGATAATTGAGACTAAGCTATGTTAACAAAGAGGATATTTTTATTGCTTATAGCTTCTATGTGCTTTTTATTTTCCTTCTCGCAAGTCCATATAACGGCACAAGAGAAAGGTTATTATAAAAAGCTATGGATTGATATGTGTCGTACCATAAATCAGCAATGTCCTATACGTGTTGATGAAGTTACCGAGTTAAACTCGATGGTGTTCTATAATTGGACTGTAACAACTAATTATGTTACGAATATAGACTGGAGTCTTTTCGAAGAGACTGAAATAAAAGAGATAATGTATAACATGAAGATTAACAAGAAGGCACAGCTGAAACGACTATATGCAAAAGGGAAATACAGCTTTGGGATGAAGAATTTTTCAGAAGTATGTAAGTTGTTAGGTCTTAAATTCCGATGCAACTATATTGATGAAGATGGAAGATTAATAGGAGTTGTGACTTTGGATTATAAAGATTTTAGGTAGAATTAATTTAAGAGAACTGTTATGCTGTATGAACGGCTTGCAGAACTTTTTGCAAAATTATCGCACACAGAGCCTCCAAATTTTAATAACGATACAACAAGATAAATAATAAGATTAGGAATGAAAAAAGGAATTTATAATTTGGTTTTGGTAGCAGTGTTTATCCTTTGTATTCTTGCAGTCTCATTCATTATGGCTGGGGTAGAGAAATTATTTGCTATACGTATTGGACAGGCACTCATGTATGCAGGATTTTCTGTCAGCATTGGTATCTTCTTTATATTAAAGCCAATAATACATAAACTCTTTTTCAAAGATAATCAATAATGGAAAAGAAATAAGTATGGCTGATAAATATTATAACTTAGCTAAAATTATCATCTGGTTGCTACTAACAGGTTGTATTTATCTGATAGCAGAGGACAACCGTTATCACTACATAAAGATATCTGATGATACCTATGCGGTCTTTGACAAATGGACACGAACATACAGGGTTGGCATCGTAGATTTCGACAACTCCCCATATTCATGGCAGAGGCACGACTTGATGCCTGAGAAAATTAGCCAAGGCAAAAAATAGTCGTTTTAAGCCGTTAAAAATTTACACATGATAACTTTATCGCCTTTGACATTTGAAGCGCTAGAAACGAAAGGAAATGGGCAAATAAGCGATTTTACGAGATAAATCACAGCCATTACAAACAATAAAGCAAAAAACAATGAATTAAATATCAAGAAATGGAGACTATAAGTTGTTTACACAAGTACTCTAACTGCACGATGTTCAGGCATATTTTTCGGCGGCGCAGGCAGCAGTGGAAGAATGTTAGAAAACTCCTAAATATCAGCTGTTTAGGCGGAGTATCACGTGTTTACGGAGGTATTCCGCCTAATTCTTTTCATAAAACAGCGTGCATCTATACACACTATTTGAGCAGAATGAACGTAAATGTTTACAGTAAGTTTACTATTTTGGAATACACTGTTTACAGCGTGTTTACAACTGCAATTCTGCAAGTTATAACAAGTTTAGGTATTTTTATCACAATCAATTGGAACACGGATGAATTATGGCAACACTGAAAATATGCGTAAGGAGTAAACGTAGCGATGGGTTTTATCCTGTTTATATCAGGGTAACACATCATAGGGAACTTGCGTACATCAAAACTGACAAGATGGTGAACGATAAGGGCATCACGAAAACCAAAGAAGTCAAAGACCCATACGTGGTTGGTCTGCTCTCTCCTGTTATCATTGACTACATGGAGCGTCTCAACAAAAAGGACATTAGGAACTGGAATGCAAAAGAAGTGTCCGACTTTCTTGTGAGTGGCGATGATGATATAGACTTTTCGAAATATGCCAGAAAGCACATTGACCGAATGATTGACCGAGGGCAGCAGCGCAACGCTCGCAACTATGACCTAGCCCTGCAGCACCTCGAACGATTTGCAGGGACAACATGTGTCAAGTTCTCGCATCTGACCTCGATGTTTGTAAACCGATGGATTAAAAGCCTCGAAACAACAAAGCGTGCCAAGGAAATGTACCCGATTTGCATTAGGCAGATATTCAAAGCTGCACAGGTGGAGTTCAATGATTACGACAACGGCATCATCAAGATAAAGACAAATCCGTGGGTGAAGGTGGAAATTCCAAAAGCTGATAAGCCCGAAAAACTGGCGATCACTCCTGAAGCATGCAGGGAGTTCTTTTTCTTTCCACTTCCTGAAAGTAAGATGGCGCACCCTACCACAGAGATTGGCAGAGATGTGGCAATGATGGTGCTTTGTCTTGCAGGTATCAACACGGTTGATTTGTTTCAGCTGAAGAAGACGGACTATTACGATGGTATTATCCATTACCAACGTGCCAAGACAAAGAAGTTTCGTGCCGATGGCGCATACATGGAAATGCGTGTCCCCCCCTATCCTACTTCCTTTGTTCGACAAATACAAGAATACAGATGAGGCTGACATGCATCTGTTCAACTTTGCCAAACGTCATACGACAACAGATAGTTTCAGTGCCAACGTAAACATAGGCATTCGGCAACTATGTGAAGCTATGGGCATAGACAAGCAGCATGATTATTCTGTTTATACTTTCAGACACACATGGGGAACGGTGGCGCAAAACGATTGCAAGGCTACTATTGGCGAGGTGGCATTTGCTATGAACCATAGCAGCGGACACAAGGTAACACGAGGCTATATCAAGATAGACTTCTCTCCAGCATGGGAACTCAACGAGAAAGTAATTGATTTTATTTTCTTCTCAGATAAACCATCACAGCGAGAACAAAAGCCGAAAGAAGAACATTTCAAACTCTCATTCCGTTATCAAGTTCATGGTACTGCATTCTTCCAAGGGCGCAAGGTAGCAGAACTGACAGACGTTGGCTTCAACAATGTTGATGAAGTTATCGAGAAACTTGCCTCGCTTCTGCCTGACGACATTCCTGTCCGCTCAATGGTTTTATTCAAAATCGAAAATCAGGATAAAGACCAAACCGCAGTTTACGAAAGAACGAAAGGCAAAGGCTTTTAATCTTTCAAACCTACAAAGGAGCTTTCTTTTGTAGGTTTTTCTTTTTTCATAAAGAACTCTCACTTTTGTAATAGACGACTAAGTCTATTACTCATTCTCATTCTCATTCTCATATAGCTACGTTTGCTACGTTTGCATACGATTGCTACGTTTGCATACGATTGCTACGTTTGCATACGTTTGCTATTTTTGCTTACGTTTGCTTACGTTTTTCGTAATCCCACGAAAATGGTATGCGAACAAAAAAGGAGCATCCTCACGGACACTCCTTACTCACTTTTATAACAAACAATTCATTAAAAATGGACTAACAACAAATTTCTACAGTAGATGTTTGTAGAAATCACTTGCCACCACCAGACAAAGCGATGAGCCTGTCTTCAATGGTCTTCTTAGTTTCTGTTGCAACATCAAGTGTAGTAGATTGTAATTTCGGTGCTACATAACTTGTAAACTTCTCCATTGCCTGAATTCTATCCTTTGGCTCTAAGTCTCTTAAATCATTCTTGAATTGCTCTGAACTATAGTAATCGTCTGTAATTTCGGCAAGTATATTCCTAACTTTTGAAGAAACTTTGTTAGGAGTGCCTGCAACACGACCACCGGTCTTAGGTGTTCCTGCCGGTCGTCCTACTTTTCTTTTCTCTGTACTCATATCTTCGTCATGATTAAAAGTTAAACCTGTGGTGCAAAGATAATTACTTATTTTCGCACCGTATAGTATAACTTTTAATAAGCATTACAATTATGGTGCAAGTTCCAAAACGAAGTGCAATAAAAGAGTAGGCCTCGCCGAGAGATGCAGACGTTCTCGAAGCGTAGCGAGA
>NZ_JBWPWW010000013.1:0-67612 GCF_056590795.1 Prevotella sp. C0026C3
TTGTTTTGTCTTTTAATAGGTCTTTTCCTGTTTATTTCAAACGTGGATTAAGGTGCAAGGTGTCGCTGAATAGTTACTGGATGAAGAAACAAAGACAAGAAATGTGAAATATGTCCTATTCGAAGATAAAACACAGCACGATAATCAGGTGACATCACAAGATGAAATATTAAATTATAGACTTTACTTCCCGATTCGGGAATAGGTCTAATATGTATATCTTCATCTATCAGTCTCCTCGTCTTCTTACTAGAAAATAAATAGGCTATAACATGAACAAGCCATAAAGGAGTATATAATAGGATAATTAATCTATATTTGTTACGTACTTTCATAATGCTTATCGTATTAAAAGTTTTATTCTATTTTAGTAAGCTATAGAGCGTCTCCAACTCACACCATCGCGTAATTTACGTATAGGATTACCAACATAGATTGCATGAGAATCCGACAAATTACCAGTTGCAATGCTATTCATACCGATAATGACATCATCTGCAATGGAGCAGCCTTTCAGCACACTTACATTTCTTGCTAACCATACATGGTTACCAATCACAACATCTTTAGCAGAGTTCAATCGAGTTCCATCAACTAATGAAACTATTGGATGAAAATCTGTTGTAGACATATTGATACCGGCAGAAAACATACAATCCTGACCAATACTAATGGTTTTACCTTCATGCGCCTTTAAACGACATCCTTCCGTCGTAAAACCTGAAGATATTACAATCTTACTTCCATCCTGTCCCACAACGAAAGAACTATTGCTGATATTAGTACCCCTCCCCTCAATCATTATACAACTACCATCACCTTCTACAGTAATAAGGCTATCTTTCATCAAAGTTTTTGGGCCTATGTAAATATGGGTATGAGATTTTTCTCCTATTTTCTTTATTTTTACATGCTTTAGAAAAGTCCCTTTTATACATACATGCTTATTATCAAAATAAAATTTCAGTAATGATGGAGAAAAAAAAAGATTAAAGCAAAAAGAGACTACATCCATGACAACAGGATGATTCTTCAGAAATAATACCAAACGAGTTTTCATACACATACTTTCCTATTTAACAAAGATTAATTCTAAGAAGTTTCGTACTCCTATGATAAATTGAAAAGACAAAAACTGCATGTATAATTACAAAAATAAGGGCGGGAGCATAGAGAGAGTATTTGGTAAATATCAACGACAAAAGCAAATGCAAAATTGAAGTTGAAAAAGTAATATACATAAAGCTTTTAGTCTTTTTATAATAGAAGAAATAATTACAATAGAGTAAGTAGATACAGTGGAGGAAACCATAAACTGAAAGAATCCAAAAATATGGTAAAGCTCCTTCATATTTCGGCATAGCAAAGGGAACTATAATAGTCATTATTATCGTATAGCCCACAGAAGCTATAAGATAAATAAAAAACATATTCCGAGTTTCAGTCTTTAATACCGCTTGCTTTTCTTGTATATCTTTACTTCCTAATATCTTGTATATAGCTATTGAATTTGAAGCATTAAATGAGAATCCTAGCATTAAGATTACACTAGTCAAGTTTAGTGCAAAACTAAAAATTCCAACTTCGTAGGTTGTAAAGTAATAATTAAGTATATATTGATCACATCCCTGAGTCAGAAAAAAAATAGATGAATGTGGCAACAAAGGAATCCCAAACAAAAGAATTTTCTTAAAACGTTCTTTGGAAAAATCAAACGTAAATAGATTCTCCCGAGCAAAAATTACGATTGAAAAAATTGCTAGAATCACAGTACATACAATAGAGGAATATATTCTTCCCATCCATCCCCAAGTGCAAAATATAACAAAAATAATAGAGAAAAGAGCATCACCCACCGCATTACCACAAGTACAAGCTCCATATTTCCATATTTGTTCTCTGATTCGATACCAATCTTGATGTATGCTAAAGAAAAAACTAAGAATACCCAATACTAAGGCTATCCAGAGTAGATAAGGAGGGAGTCCTATAAATTTACTAAGTTTATCTTGAACAAAAAGAAGTAAAAAAGATAATAAAATAAAGGTGCCAATATAAATTAGGGTAATAGAAGTAAAATCCTTTTTGAATTCCTCAAATGAATTTTGAAAATAAGAAATACTAAAATACCCACTTGTACAGCATCCCATTACAAGAGCAACAACACTCCCAAAAGTATTATAAAGACTAAGCTTGCCATAATCTTCTGGAACAATATAATTTGCTAAAATCACAAGTAATATAAAACCAACACCACGTCCGAAAAAGGCAAAAGCAGAATAAAGGACTCCTTTTGCTAAATTAGTATGATTATGGATTTTCTCTATAATTTTTAAGCGATACATAGAGATTTTAGTCTTTCTGTATAAATCAAACTATTATTAATGAAATTTACCTGCCAATTTAAGTCTTTTAAAATGCTCTATATTGCGATATTTCAAGATTCTAGCCGGATTACCACCTACAACTGCATAATCAGGCACATCTTTAGTTACAACAGCCCCTGCACCTACAACAGCTCCTTCTCCAATTGTAACACCACCAACTATTGTAACACCATAACCTAACCAAACGAAATCTTTTATAATAACATCCTTACTTACAAAACTATTGTCATAAGGTATAGCATCACCGGAATCGTAATTATGATTCTGTCCCATAATAACGCATTTCTCCCCAGAATGAAAATAATCACCAATTTTCACGATGCCCGAACTATAAACTACCATCCCATTAAAATTGCAATAATTACCAACATATTCATGCCCAGAAAAAGAACAAACCCCATTAACTCGAAGAGCAATACCACAAGAGCGAAAAACCCGTTTTGCTTGCTTCGTATAATACCAACATTTAAACCTAGAAAGGCACTTAGAAATAAATATCATAATTTAATATTCCTCTCGTTCCGTCGAATACCATGTTTAATAAAATATATAGAAGAAATATTGATTCTATCATTTAGAGGTGTATTACCTGAAAAGGTAATATTGTACACACTAGTATCGGGGAAAAAGATATTCAGATTATATAAAGCGGAAGATGTAAATCCATATACGGCTAAAGGCTGATAAACAGCATTTAACAAAAACATTTCTACAGATATGGATGTTGGCTGATATACGATGCCTAGTTCATGACAGAAGCGTTCTGGTTCGTGATAGGTGTCTCTACCATGTGGAACATAAATAATATCTTCATGAGGATACTTTTGTTTAAGCTCTATCATGATTTTTTTTAATTCAGACATAAAGACATCTGTTCCAATCTGTTCTGCATAACAATAATCGTTCGTACATGTACCTAACAAGAGCACATGACTTATATTTTCCTTACTCTGCTGAAGTTTTGCAAGATAATCAAAATTATTCGCTATACATAAATGTTTCCCATCTTTCAGATCATGATAGATAGTATAGAAATACTTATCAAAATTGATATGGCGGACTTTACACACAAAATCGTAATAATATTTTAATCTCCCATCTAACTGACATAGACCGTTGAAAAATTGGATAGTAGCAATTCCATCGTCCAAATAGATTAAATGTCCTCCATCTGAGACATATTGAAATGCCTTGAATATCAACAGCTCATTATTACAATCTCCAATAAAAGCCAACTTATATTGATTACATCTCGGAAGAAGAACCTGAAAACGAGCCTTTTTTGTAATGTGATAATTGATACTCTCTATTTCGTATGAAATACGATAACTATTCAACAATTCTATTAGTTGAGCCTTACGCGGCAATTCTGTCTCCGACAAGCATAATAAGACTTTATAATCCCGAATATCAAAAGAATGTATTGCCTCTATCATACACAAAGCTTGAAAAGGTGAGCCGCTAAGACAAAAAAGGGTTGGCAATCCTTTTAATTTTTCATACATCTTGCAACAATTTATCATTAACATCTTCTAATACGAAAGGTTCAAGCTCCGGATACATTTCCATAATCAACTTAAGAGCTTCATCATTTTTATCAAATACATTACTTGACCAAAGTGACGTGTTATTGACAATGAAAACACCCTCAAAAGTGAAGATATTATTATCCACTATTTTACATTTAGTATGATTCAATACTGCCATGGCCCAAAACCAAATATCGTCTACACTCGGTGCCATCTTTAAGAACTTACTTCGATCACAAATGTCCTTATGGAAACAATGCGGAGGATAAAGTACACCCCCTGTGCCTGTAAAATGCCAACAATAAGATGGTAGTTGAGGAGCATAGTTGTGGAACTTCCAATCTATATATTTATTGATAGTACCTTGAGTTGTAGTTACTTGTAAGCAACGATGCGCATGAATATATTGCGGCTCTTTTTGGTATGACGTGTACAATCGCTCTAGCCATTCTGGCGGATACCAAGTATCATCATCCACTGTAACAATAATATCATTAGGAAATGTCTCTAAAGAGGGAATGAGTTTTTTATAAGAACGGATATCCTCACACCATCTGATGGTTAACCCAAATTGCTTTAGGCGTAATAAACGTTTGGGAAGATCTTTTTCTTTATTAGGAAACTGATCACTGCCAAGCCATAAAATGATCATATTAGGCTTTTTATTTTGGAGCATGATACTTTCTATAGTGTAGCTCACCGTCTTAATACGTGCAGGAAAACTTGTCAACGAAACTATTAGTTGTGGGGTACCTTGATGAGAGGCTATACCTAAGTCTTTTACTTTATGATAGTATACGGGCTTTGGACGTACAAATTGATACCCCCAACGCGCAACTAATATGCAATACTTTCTAAAACTTATCATAAATACAATATACTTCTATTACTAAAGCACTCTAGTAAACAAAGGCGTTAAATTTATTCTTTCTACATTATTTAATAAGTATTCTACAAATTCTCGAAATACTCCTTCACCACCTCTTTTTGATAATACTAACTGTGCCTTACGTTGAATATACACAGGTGCACTTGCCGGAGTTGCCGTGAAACCGCACTGCATCAGGCAATCCAAATCATTTAAATCATCACCAATATAGGCCACTTCATCTATCGAGCACTGTAAATCTGCACAAAGTCTATTCAAGGTTTCTAGTTTATTATGAACACCTTGATATAAATAATCTACTTTCAGCTTCTTTGCTCGACGTTCAACTATCTCTGTTTGTTCTCCTGTCATAATGCACACAGGTATGTTCGCCTTATGAGCAAATAAAACACCAGCACTATCGTATGTATGAAATTTTTTCCACTCATTACCTAACTGATCATAGTACATTCCACCATCAGTCCAAACTCCATCAATATCTGTAACAATCAGTTTTATCTTCGACATGAATAATTACTTTATCATATTTGGATAAATTACCTCATTCTCGGACACAGCATTAACAATCATTTTACCGATGAGTTCATTTTTTTGACTCCATTTAAACCCATCTCCGGGACTGAGCATATGTAAATCATCCTCAGTAATGACATGCCCTACTTCTAATCTTTTATTAGATGCTATCGAACGCTCTAGTTTAATTTTAGATTCTGTCACGCATTTATCTATATAAAGGCTTTCTTCTCCCATCCAACGTTCTACAAGACGAATATCACGAACCATACGGCGCACACCATCCGGTCCTAAGGAGCCTTTTTGGTCAGTCCCTTTCATCTCTCGATCAATTGTTATATGCTTTTCTATAATTTGTGCCCCCATACCTACCGCTACTATAGGTGCTGCTATCCCTATTGTATGATCAGAGAAGCCTATCGTATATTGTCCATAATGTTTCTGAAGATATTTAATAGTAAGTAAATTTAAATTATCGGGCATCGTTGGATATTGTGAAACACAATGTAAGATAGAAATATCGTCATGATATTTTGTTATAATCTCCAACGCATCATCTAATTCTTTTTTCCCCGACATTCCGGTAGAAAGAATAATAGGAATTTTGGTTTCAGCCATAACTTCCAATAATGGAAGATTGGTTAAATCTCTACTTGCTACTTTCAATCTGTCGGGAGTAAATAGTTTTAATAATGATAGGCATTTCTTTGCACATAATGTTTCAACAAATTCTAAGCCAAGCTGCTTGGCAAATTTGTAAACTTCATAGTGCTCTTCATCAGAAAGTTCTAAAAAAGCACGATGTTCTCCATAAGTACGACCAAATGAATTGGGACTATCATAGACACGATTCATTTGTGTCTCAGATAATTCTTCCTCTAAATCCCTTTTTGTCAATTTTACAGCGTCTATAGGTTTTAGTTCCAAACCAAAAGTAGCTTCCCTGATTGGACGTGCTATCAATTCTGTTAACAATTTAGCTATATCAACAGAACCATTATGATTTTGTCCTATTTCGCCAATAATATATGTATGCTTCATATTCTATTTACTATTTATATGAATCTGTTGTTTCATAGACTGTAATAATTCACCATGTTGATCCAAAAAACTCACTACCTGAGCTATTGTGGGATAAATCTGCACTCCTACTAATCTTGAATATACAGTTTGAGCCGTCTTAAAATCTTCAATGGTATCAGTGGTAAGTCGAATATCATCTCTCCCTTTCAACACATCAGGTCCATTTATCCATGATACGACAAAATCTTTTGGATGAGAATAGATAAAATTAGTTACATGTTCATGATAGAGTGAATCCTCTGTTAATACTCGTACTTTTTTAAGTGCCTTCAAAGTAACATATTCTGTCCAAAAACCAAAATGGGTCTTAATCGAAGGCTTACCATCAACCCAAAAACTCATATAATCACATTTCTCATCCGAGACACGATTAACCAAAGTTTGGATAGAAGCTAATTCTAAAAAAGGATTATCAGAACAAACTCTAATAATTTGTTCAGCTCCAACATATTCTGCAGCATCTATAAAACGTTGCAAAACATCATTCTCCGAACCTCTGAAACACTTTACATTATTGCTCAGTGCTATTTCCTCGATAACATCGTTCTTAGAATCATCAGATGTTGCTATCAAAATCTGGGTGTTCGATACGAGTCGAAGTTTTGCTATCAATAACTCTAAAATAGACTTCCCCTCATAAAAAGGTAAAAGGATTTTTTGTGGTAACCGAGTAGAACCTACTCTAGCTTGAACAATAAAAGTTATCATAGTTAAACAAACTTCAAAAAGAATATACAGATATATGTATTCTCACCATACAATAAAAATCTTTTTTATAAACATATCCTCTCAAACCCTGTTTTCCCAATCTTCGCTGCATATTCCGGAAAAGCGCTAGGCCACATATTGGGACCTACTAGGTTATAAACTTTGCGAGCAGAAGCGATAAGATAATAGTCGAGAAACATTTTTAAATTTTCATCATCAGCCGTTTGACCAGCGGTGTCGATATGTCTCACCTCGCCCGGTACTACGTATGCATCGGGAAAAGTTTGTTGCATAGCGTAGATAAAAGTCATACTATCGGAGGCAAGCATCAAACGGCATGGTTTCTTGGCTTGCTCCAAATGGATGATACGTCCTATTTCTTCTTGACATAGGGCTATAAGTTGGCACTTATCACCATCAGATAGCTCAGAATTGATTGCCGTTTCTACTTTATCTCCAAGTAGATTGAGGAAACGAGTGTGTATCACAATATATTCTTTGCCTATCTCAGCTCTATATTTATCAATATATTGCTGTAACCGAGGTGTAGGTTTGAAGAGTTCACAATATAGGTTTCCCCATTCATAATCTGTATTATAATACTTATTTACCTCCTCCAAAGAATTATAGCCATAATAAAAATGAGTCTCCTGATGGCGATTTTTCAGCAATCTAGATGGATTATCTATCTCACCATAAGCTATTACAGGTCTACTTACAGGATAACTATAGTAAATTTCTTCATCAGCTATCCTCCAATCGTACGTATTAGGCTCAAGATACTCCTCTAAACGAAATGGATATGTAAAATGCAACTTAAATTTCTTACCTTGTTTCTTGGCTATAGCGTAGATGGTAATCATACCCTTCAGCCGATCAAACATTCCCCCATGAGGTATCACGCCATCTACCATGAATATATATATATCCTCCCTTTTCACACAAAAAGAGCAAGGACGATAACGATGCCAAATCATTCTCGGCTCACGCACTAATATATCATAGATACGTACTAATAAGGAATGAATTTTCTTATCCATCTATCAAATATCTATACTCACAAAATATAGAGAATCAACCTATACCTACCAAATGTAGCATTCTATATAAGAGCTCATTTTCTAAACTCGGCGCATGATAAGCTGAAAATGGGGTAAATATTAAGATAAAAATATAGAAATAGGATGAGTTCAATAATCTTATATCATCTATCTTCTTCTGAATTATCTCAGAAAATCTTACTATTGGAACTATTTCAATATTTTTAAATATATGATATAGGAAGAATGTCGTAATTACCATATATGGTAAAGTTCTTCCCCAATCGCACGACAGTATTGTATACATGGGAAGGAGGAAAATAAATTGCACAATTAAAATATTACTTAATGCTATAGTATCTACCTGTCCTAATTTCCAAAAACGTGGATTAGCTGTATTGACTCTTGTCACTAAATAATATAAGCTAAACAAATTAAAAAAGACAAATGGGGTCTTCAACAAAGATGGTGGTATCCCTAAATAAGACCAACTTAAATGATTTTTAAAAGTTTCAATGGCATTCCATCCTAATGCAGCAACTCCTAAACCAATTTGAGAAACCTCCTGTCCCCCATTGTCTGGATAGGAATTAATTGACGAGGCCCATGAATTCCATATCTTTTGAGCCATTATTGAATCCCCTTTGTATTTTATCACCATAATAAACACGACTACACATGGAATAAAATACAAAATTCGATACAAAATATTCTTATCCTTTTTATCCCAATAGTACCACCCAAATAAAGCAAGAAATGGAAACGTAAAAAAGAAAGATGCTTCGTGTATAAGTAACATTATTACAGAAGACAATAAGAATACTAATCCCACCTCCACGAAGTACTCTTTGTTATCAACTTATGAAAACTATAAAATAACACATAAGCAAATAACAAAAGCAAGAAATCTTTCCGCGCATTAGTGCTGAATAGTGTAAAATTAAAGAAGCAACCTATTGGAAGTAATAGCAAAGAAAGTTTTTCTTTCCAAAACACCCGAATAACCAAAATTAAGATTAAAATGGAACTTAGAAATATTATCATTCTTATACCCATAAGCAGATTAAAAGGATGAATATTATATAAAAACCAAAGAACCTGGCCACTCAATCCTCTTCTAACAAACCCTCCAGCATAATTAATCATCCATTCACTTACTCCCCATTCTGTATAAGTTAAAGGTGTAGTAAACAGGCTATATAATCTTACCAAAGACACCATTGCTAGTATAAAGAACACTAAACATGGCAAATTAAAATATCTTTTAAACCAAATACGAATCATCTTTGAATAATACAACTAGCTATTAGACTTTTCCAAACAGCATACTGTTAATAATCTTATTCCTCTCCAATAATCTGACGATTCCATAACACAAAAACATGAGCACACATCCTAACAATGGGGTAATTATCCAATCTAAAATTTGCAGACTACATCTAGCATTGGGATTAATATGTAGATAATGATTAATAATTCTTTCTATCACAATTGATTGTACAACATAAATTCCCAAGGTATAACGCCCTAAAATCGAAATATTGTAAACAAAACGCCCCCCTCTATTACTATTTAACACATACTTAGAAGCACCGATAACACTTATGCTACCAATAAGCCCTGTTAGTATCTGAATAATAACAACCCAATAATTATTGATGATATAATTATAAGTCAATTGTTCGGGAGCATCGTCATAACCCAAATAAATAAAAATACAGAACAAGACAATACCAACAATTGTCAGTGATTGATAATTTCTAGTAAACCAATCCAAATACTTCCGCAGAAAATAACCTGCCCAAAACATAATTAGCAGAAAATTGACTTGTAAGAAACTACCCTTCGGAATAAGAAGCAAGATTATACATGAAAAAAGACAAGTCATGGCATCCGACAATCGCAATTGTTTAAACACAGCAACAATGAGATAACAGATAAATAATGTTTTAAGGAACCATAATCCTCCTATAATTTCCATCACCACATCAACTTTACTATTTAATAAAAATTCAATCACACATATTAGTAGAATACCACTCATAGTGGGTAACAGTAATTGTTTAGCTTTCTTAACCAATATATCACATAACGGAAGCATAAGCGAGTGGTGAGAAAAATAACCACATATCATCATAAATAATGGCATATGAAAAGAATAAATAATTGGACGTAAAAGGCTATAATAACCTATCGTAAGAATATAAGCATGCCCAATACATACCAACATGATTGCAATAGCTTTTGCCAAATCCATACTTATATCACGTTGCGCTACCATGTATTTTTGTATGATTACCCTATTCTTCACACACTTAGTAATATAATCTACCCTCCCTTATCAGCGTCCTCTAATACCACTAGCTTTCCATTTTGGGCCACAAGCTTGTACTCCAAAAACAGAAAAAAAATAAAATGGGAAATGGATTTTCGCAATATCCAGCAAGTAAATAAACAGATGTTTTCCTTGATTTTATGAGACGAGACTCCTCTCCTTCATACAAATAGCATGGAGGTTAATATAACGCAACGATAAACGCGCTACTCCAGAGAACTCGTCTCCACATCTGAGCCTGTTATAACTCGCAGAGAACGCATCATTAAAGACGGTCCTATTTGACGTACAAAGATATATATTTTTTATAAAAATATTGCAATGATTACACTTCTTTTATAATATAGGGAGAAAAAGAGACTAAAAATGAGGGATTAAGGCTGAAACGATCGTGGTTCTTCAAACAAAAATCTGCATGTAGGGGCGAGTTGGATTCACCCACACAAACAATGATATTAAGTGTATGATAATAGGCGTAAGCAGGCGGCAATCATCGCTCTTTGTATCCAACTTCTCACTTCTTGCTACCAAATCAATAGCTCACGAACTTAACAATTCACACACTTATTTCGCTGCAGAACTTTGGCAACACTGCTGCCCCGCCCTAACAACAATGCTGCCGAGTCTTTACAGCATTCTTGTAAAGACTCGACAGCAAATCAAGTGAAGTTGTAATATTATGCTATTTGCATCTTCATACGTCCTTGATAATCCACAATAAGTTCAACAACATAACTACTTGGACTATCAGGAATACAAACAGAAGCTGAGAAATGAAGCCCTTCGGAGTCGGACTTCACATATACAATATCGCTCAATACGCTTTGCCTGAGCGCCTGTTCAGGAACTTTCAAACTAAAATCTTGTTTACGAAAATCACGCGAATAGAGTCGACGATTACCATTGAAGACACCTAGATGAACAATATTGTCGTAGTAAACATTCTCCACTTCTACCCCATCATCGTTGAATGAACTCTTAACCACTTTATAGGATGTGGGATTCACCTGCACATAATAATGATACCGCTCATCAGCATGCATCACTATCGAGTCGCGCTTAATAAGTCGTTGTTGGTTGAGCACAACCACTTTCTTGGTTTGAAAGAACCGCAGATAAGCACTATCCGTCGTCTTCTGCAACGTAATCACGTCGCCCACCTGATTCCGAAAGACGAATAAATGAGCCACTTGCTTAACGATTGGGTAACTCACCACATTTGTTCCACGGAGTACCAACGTATCTTTTACCACTTGGAAATAAACAGGCATTGAAGTAGAATCAGGATAATAGATGGTATCACCTTTCACTCTAAAAGCCGGCTCATCTTCATCTTCGTTCACCCAAACACCCTGCAACATCTTCTTTGCTACACGATTTTCCACCGCCATAGCTTTCTGCCCTCTTTCTTTACAAGATGATACCAAGAGTAGTAAGGTTAGCAATACAGCGCTCGCGAGAATGTAAGTGATATTAATTTGCCTATGCATATTAGTCTAAAATTCTATTCTCAAATTCATTCAATAGCATTTCATACCGCGTATATCAATCAAACAACACGGCATCTTTCAAACTGCTAGCCTTCAAATCTTTCTCCGACGTCAGCACATCTTTCTTATCTATAGGCCATTGCAAGTTGAGTGCTTCATCATTCCACCGTATACCAGCTTCATGTTCAGGTGCATAAATATTATCTACTTTATAAGTAAAGACAGCCTCATCACTCAATACCAAGAAGCCATGGGCAAAGCCACGCGGAATAAAAAGTTGTTGTTTGTTCTCTTCACTCAATTCCACCATCACATGTTTGCCGAAAGTAGGTGAACTACGACGAATATCTACAGCCACATCGAGCACACGACCACGAATCACACGCACCAATTTGGCTTGCGAATATTCACCTTTCTGGTAATGTAATCCTCTTAAAACGCCATAAGACGACTTAGATTCATTATCCTGAATAAAGTCCACTTGTCCCACATGCTCATTGAATTCCGCTAGCTTCCACGCCTCGTAAAAATAGCCGCGAGCATCGTTAAACACCTTCGGTTTGATGATAAAGACTCCTTTTATCTCGGTCTCTTGATATTCCATAATTTAACTACATTGTCCAAACGTTGCTATAATGCCTCACCTCAGAATCATCAGGAGTTAGACACTTAATAGATGTCGCAGTACTAGGTGGAGTTTATTGACATTTGCCTGTCGACTCCTCTCCTCCTAGAGAATTTAACTTCCGTTACCTTCCACTAACTTCCAAAGTTACGAAGTAACAAGCTTACTACAGCAATTGTAACAACGCAAAGATACTACAAATAAAATTGACGACAAAAGATTATTCAGAAAATGACGAAACTATTTTTGCTTGATTCACTTGTCTTTCTCGTAATAAATTGGTAATTTTGCAAACGTGCTAGGAATTGAAAGACATATAGAGATTCTATTGCTGAACAATGATTGTGTGATAATCCCCGGATTCGGTGGATTTATGGCACATCATGTGGAAGCAAGGTATGACGAGGGAGACGGTGTTTTCCTCCCCCCTTCGCGTACAGTAGGATTTAATCCGCAACTCAAATTGAACGATTCGCTTCTAGCACAGTCGTATATTGAGGCATACGACATCAGTTACCCGGAGGCATTAGACCGAATCCAGCAGGAAGTAGCAGAACTTCGGCTCATCCTTGACAACCAAGGAGAATATGAATTCAATGATATTGGTACCCTTTCATTAGATAAAGACGGGCACCTCCAGTTTACTCCTTGCGAAGCAGGTATTCTCACGCCTAGTTTATATGGATTGAGTTCGTTCCAAATGCGAGCCTTGGGACAACAGAAAACTCAGACAGAAGAGGCTGCCATTATTCCACTCAAACCAATGTCGGGAGATGTTGGCACACGCCATTTGTCCGAGACTTCCACTGTCATAGCAGAAGATGAGGAGGAAAAAGTTGTCAGTATCAAGGTTAGCATCCTACGTAATATTGCAGCGGCATGCATCATATTGATGGCATTCTTGCTCATTCCGGCTCCGCTCAACAACGATAAGATGCTGTCGAACGCAACTCCCGATACGAGTCTGTTACTCAAGATTATGCCTAGCGATATGACTATTGGCGACAGAAACAGCAAGTCCCTTATCACTCCAAAAAACATCCAAGAAGCCGTAGCAAAAGCTGCCGATTCAATTTCCACAGCCTCGCGAGTTCGCGAAAACAAAGCCACTGATGTACCATATTATAGTTTGGTATTAGCCAGCAAAGTGACTCGACACAACGCTGAGGCTTATGTAGCTCGCCTCAAAGCGGCAGGATACAAAGAAGCAAGCGTACTGGAGAAGAGACAAAACCGAAAAGTAGTCTACGGCAAATACGCTACAGAGCAAGAAGCTCGTCAAGCTATGAACAAACTCAACGACAATAGTGAGTTTGCAGATTGTTGGATTAGTAAAATCAACTAAATGAAGAGAGTACGCTGTCCTAAATGCGACAACTTTATCATATTCGACGAGACCAAATACCAGACAGGACAATCCTTGGTATTTGAGTGTCCGCAATGTGGCAAGCAATTCAGTATCCGAATGGGCGTTTCTAAATTAAGAAAGACCCAAAAAGAAGAATCCAACACCGACGAAGTTCCCACCGGAGAATACGGAACCTTAACCGTCATCGAGAATGTATTCCATTACAAACAGGTCATTCCTCTACGAATGGGCGACAACGTACTGGGGCGATACATGAAAGGCAGTAAAACCAATTGCCCCATCGAAACCGTTGACCCTAGTATTGATATGAACCATTGTGTCGTAACGGTCAGCAGAGACAAGAAAGGCAAGCTGAAATACGTGCTAAGAGATGGCCCCAGTTACACCGGAACATTCGTAGACAACGAAATATTGGGCGACAAGGAGCGTCGAATATTAGAAGATGGGAGTCTCTTTACCATCGGCGCCACAAGCATCATATTGCATACTCCCGAAACAACAGAATAATAGCTATTTCCGATTTTACAATGCATATTTATTCCATCCGGATATGATATTCGGCTGATGTATCTATTTTTTCATTTTTCAATTATCAATTATCAATTTAATATGCTACCTTTGCATAAGATAGGCTGCACTCGGTAATACGTGAGTAAACTCACATTACACTCATTGGCACTATCATTGCATAAGATAGGCTACATAGCCTTGCAAGGCTAAAGTGCATAAGCTTATTTACGGTATAAATTGAATAATTGAGGATGAAACCGACGGCAATATTGCTCCTTCACTGCCCTGACAAACAGGGGATCATCTCCGAGGTCACCAAGTTCATCACTGATAACAAGGGAAACATTGTGTACCTTGACCAGTATGTGGATCGTGAAGATGGTATGTTCTTCATGCGCATAGAATGGGAATTGGATAACTTCGTGATTCCTAGGGCAAAGATAGAAGACTATATTTCCACTCTATATGCTCAACGCTACCAAATGGGATTCAACCTATACTTCAATGACGAGCGTCCGAGAATGGCAATCTTTGTCAGTAAGATGAGCCATTGCCTATACGACTTGCTTGCTCGGTACAAAGCCGGTGAGTGGAACGTAGAGATACCTTGCATCGTAAGCAATCATGAAGACCTGAGATATGTAGCCGAACAGTTTGATATTCCCTACCATGTATGGGCTATCAAGAAAGACCACAGTAACAAAGAAGAGGTGGAGAAAGCCGAAATGGAGTTGCTCAAAAAGGAGAAAGTGACATTCATCGTGTTGGCTCGTTACATGCAAATCATCACCGACAACATGATTCAGGCCTACCCTAACAAGATAATCAACATCCATCACTCGTTCTTGCCGGCGTTCATCGGTGCGCGTCCCTACCATCAAGCATGGGAGCGCGGAGTGAAAATCATTGGCGCGACCAGTCACTATGTTACCACAGAATTAGATGCCAGTCCCATCATCGAGCAGGATGTGACGCGCATTACGCACAAAGATACGCCCGAAAGTCTGGTATTAAAAGGCAAAGACTTGGAGAAGATAGTACTCTCTAGAGCCGTGACCAAACATATAGAGCGTAAGATATTGACCTATCACAACAAGACCATCATCTTCAGTTAAACAAGAAACAACATGCAGATAGCAATCGTAAAATACAATGCCGGCAATATCTACTCGGTCGTCAATGCCATGTTAAGATTGGGAATAAGCCCAACCTTAACCGACGACATAGAGGAATTGCAACGCGCCGACGGAGTACTCTTCCCCGGACAGGGCGAAGCTCATCATGCCATGGCTTATCTGCGAGAACATAAATTGGATCAAGTCATTGCAAATCTAAAGCAACCAGTATTGGGTATTTGTATCGGTCAACAACTGCTCTGTAAACACTCTGAAGAAGGAGATACCGACTGTATCGGTGTATTCGATGCCAAAGTAAAGCGTTTTACACCTACTCGGCACGAGGATAAAGTGCCGGCCATCGGATGGAATGAGATTTACGACTTGAAGTCGGAACTATATACCGACATACCAGAACATCCGTATACCTACTTCGTACATAGCTACTATGTACCTCTTTGCAAGCATACGATAGCCACAGCTGACTATGTCCAGCCTTTCAGTGCATCCATGCACAAGGACAACTTCTATGCCACCCAGTTCCATCCGGAGAAAAGTGGTAATGTGGGGGCACAGATATTAAAGAATTTCATTGATATTGTAAGAAGATGAACATCGAACTAATTCCTGCCATAGACCTCATCAAAGGACAGTGTGTAAGACTGACCCAAGGAGATTATGCCCGTAAAACGGTGTATGAAAGTGACCCGGTAAAGGTAGCTAAGGGCTTTGAATCGATGGGATTCAAGCGATTGCATATCGTGGATTTGGACGGGGCAAAGTCTAAACACATCGTCAACTCTGAAACACTCAAAGCTATTACGACAGCCACAAAGCTGAAAGTCGACTTCGGAGGTGGCATCAAGACCGATGAAGATATTCAGACTGCATTTGCTTGTGGGGCTGAAATAGTGACCGTGGGGTCTATTGCCGTGACCCAACCGGAATTGTTTTTGCAATGGTTGGACAAATATGGAGCCGACAAACTCATACTGGGCGCCGACGTCAGACAGGGAAAAGTATCCATCAATGGATGGAAAGAAGATTCAGAAATGGAGTTGTTGCCATTCCTAAAGACCTATACCGACCATGGTGTGAAGAACGTACTATGCACGGAAATCAGCAAAGACGGGACACTTGCCGGGCCGGCCACGGAGCTATATCAACAGATAATGGCAACCTATCCACAGTTGCATCTCATTGCAAGTGGCGGTATTTCGGGCAACCAAGACATCATGGAACTCGACAAAGCCGGTATCCCTGCAGTGGTATTCGGCAAAGCCTTCTATGAAGGACGAATTGATATACAAGAACTAAACCGCATGATAAGCGTATGACAAATAGAGGATTGGCCAAGCGAATCATCCCCTGTCTTGATGTAAAGAACGGAGAAACGGTTAAAGGAATCAACTTCGTGAATCTGCGGAGTGCCGGTGATCCGGTTGAACTAGGCAAGGCTTACAGCAATGCGGGAGCCGACGAACTCGTCTTTCTAGACATCACGGCAAGTTTCGAAGGCCGAAAGACATTTACCGAGATGGTGACACGGGTGGCTCGTGAAATCAATATACCTTTCACGGTTGGTGGAGGTATCAACGAATTGAAGGATGTAGACAGGCTCCTCAACGCTGGAGCCGACAAGGTAAGTATCAATAGTGCCGCCCTCGCCCACCCCGAACTCATCGAAGAGATAGCCCATAACTACGGTTCACAAGTATGCGTCTGCGCCATAGATGCACGGCTGGACGAAGACGGATGGCACTGTTATACGCATGGCGGAAGGGTTCGTACCGAGCGCGGATTGATAGAATGGGCACAAGAAGCTGCCGATAGAGGAGCCGGAGAGATACTCTTCACGAGCATGAACCACGACGGAGTGAAACAGGGATTCGCCAATGAAGCACTAGCAAAGTTGAGCGAAGAGGTCAATATACCGGTCATTGCAAGTGGTGGAGCAGGCACAATGGAACATTTCAGAGATGCTTTCATCAGCGGTAAAGCCGATGCTGCGCTGGCTGCCAGTGTATTCCATTTCGGCGAAATCAAGATACCGGCACTGAAAGAATACTTATCCCAAAGGGACATCAATATAAGATTATAAAGAAATAAAAACAAGATTAAGATATGACAGAGATAGACTTTGAGAAGCTAAACGGCCTTGTGCCGGCTATTATACAAGACGCTATAACCCACAAAGTACTGATGTTGGGCTTCATGAATAAAGAGGCCTACGAGAAAACATTAGAATCTAAAAAGGTGACTTTTTGGAGTAGGACTCGCAACTGCCTGTGGACAAAGGGCGAAACATCGGGAAATTACCTAAACGTAGTGAGCATCAAAAACGATTGTGACAACGATACGTTGCTCATCATGGTGCATCCACAGGGACCAACTTGCCACAAAGGAACCGACACTTGTTGGGGAGAAGACAACAACGCAAATCCCCTACTCTTCTTGACAGAGTTGCAAGACTTCATAGAGAAACGCCATGAAGAGATGCCAGAAGGCTCATATACCACCAGTCTATTTAAGGATGGACTGAACCGCATGGCTCAGAAAGTGGGCGAAGAAGCTTTGGAAGCCGTCATCGAAGCAACCAATGGAGAGGATTCACGCCTCATCTATGAGAGCGCAGATATGTTCTATCACCTCATCGTATTACTGACAAGCAAGGGGTTAAGAATTGAGGATATTGCCAAAGAGTTGCAAGTTCGCCATGATCCTAACTGGCATAAACACGATTAAAACTAACGGATGATGTTAATAGATTACCAAAACATAAATGTATATCAAGCCGACAACCTCGTTCTACAAGATGTAAACTTGCAAGTGAATGAGGGAGAATTCATCTATATAATAGGTAAGGTAGGAACCGGTAAAAGTTCTTTGCTGAAGTCATTATACTGTGAACTCGACTTAGAACAGGAAAACGAAAACCAGAAAGCAGAAGTGCTTGGTCGAAACCTATTTGATTTGAAGAGGAAAGAAGTACCGGCATTGCGTAGAGATTTAGGCATTATCTTTCAAGATTTCCAACTATTGCACGACCGAAGTGTACGCAGAAACCTCCGCTTTGTACTTGAAGCTACAGGCTGGAAAGGCAAAGATGAAATCAACAAACGCATCGAAAGCGTGCTGAAAGAAGTGGGTATGCAAGACAAAATAGACAAGATGCCACACGAGTTATCCGGTGGCGAGCAGCAACGCATTGCCATTGCGCGTGCCATTCTGAACCAGCCAAAGATGATTATTGCCGACGAACCGACCGGTAACTTGGATGCAGAGACGGCCGGAAACATCGTGTCGCTGCTGAAAGACATTACAGGTACGGGGGCAGCAGTTATCATGACGACGCATAATATTTCTATGCTAGACCAGTTCCCCGGCATCGTATATCAATGTAAGGACAAAACTTTACAAGATGTAACAGGCGAACACAACCAGCTTGACCTTATCAACGATGAAGAGGAAGAAAACGAAATAGCTGACCATACAGAATCGGCCAAACCAGAATAAGAATTAGATAATCCATCAACAAAATAATTGCGGTATGAAAGTAATGAAATTTGGAGGAACTTCCGTTGGCTCACCCGAACGTATGAAGAATGTCGCCTCATTAATCACAGAATCAGGGGAACCCACCTTTGTCGTATTATCTGCTATGAGCGGAACTACTAATTCGCTCATTGAAATCAGCAATTACTTATATAAAAAGAACCCCGAAGGCGCAAACGAAGTCATCAATGCACTGGAAAGAAAGTATGCCCAGCATGTAGAAGAACTATATACTACAGCAGAAAAGAAGACCCAAACCGCTGATTTCTTGCACGAAGAGTTTGAATATATACGTTCTTTCACCAAGGATTTGTTCACAAGTTTCGAGGAAAAGAACATTGTTGCTCAAGGTGAAATCATGAGTACCAACATGGTAGTAAACTATCTTCAGGAGACAGGGGTAAAGGCTAAACTCATTAGTGCGCTTGATTTCATGCGCACAGATAAAAACTCTGAGCCAGATCCACAATATATAAAGGAGAAGTTAACAGAGATTATGGCGAATAATCCGGGCTACCAAATCTACATTACACAGGGCTTCATCTGCCGCAATGCATATGGAGAAGTAGACAATTTGGAACGTGGTGGCTCTGACTATACAGCTTCGTTGATTGGCGCAGCATTGCCGGCAGAGGAGATACAGATATGGACCGACATCGACGGCATGCACAATAACGACCCTCGTATCGTCGAGAAAACAGAGGCAGTAAGGCAGTTGAACTTTGAAGAAGCAGCTGAATTGGCTTACTTTGGAGCCAAGATTCTTCACCCCACTTGCATTCAACCGGCTAAATATGCAGGTATTCCCGTTCGCTTAAAGAACACAATGGCCCCGAATGCAGAGGGTACTATCATTGATAATGTCATCGTTAGAAGCAAGATTAAGGCCGTAGCTGCGAAAGATAATATCACTGCTGTCAAGATAAAATCGAGCCGAATGCTGCTAGCTACAGGCTTCTTAAGAAAGGTATTTGAGATTTTCGAGAGCTATCAAACGCCTATTGATATGATTACAACATCAGAAGTAGGAGTATCAATGAGCGTGGATAATCCAACTCATCTCAATGAGATTGTAGACGAACTCAAGAAGTATGGCACTGTCACAGTGGATTCCGATATGTGTATTATCTGCGTGGTCGGCGACCTTGACTGGAGTAATGTCGGCTTTGAGACAGTGGCATTGGATGCTATGAAAGACATTCCTGTGCGCATGATTTCATACGGTGGCTCAAACTACAATATCTCTTTCTTAATTCGTGAAGCTGATAAGAAGAGAGCATTACAGAATCTCAGCCGCACTCTTTTCGAAGCATAAGAAGATTATTTTTAAGAGTGTGTACCGCTCAAGTACACACTCTCCTTTCAATACAAGACACTATGAGTAAAGGAATATTTCCTATTGACAAGTTTCAAAAGATTCCAACTCCATTTTATTATTATGATACTGCGGTCTTGAGAAAGACCTTAGATACCATCAAAGAAGAAGCTGGCAAGCACGCCAACTTCATAGTTCACTATGCAGTCAAAGCCAATGCCAATGCCAAAATATTGAATATCATTTGCCAATCTGGCTTGGGAGCCGACTGTGTGAGTGGTGGTGAAATAAGAGCAGCGATTCAATCGGGCTTTTCTCCTGTTCATATTGTCTATGCAGGTGTGGGTAAAAGCGATTGGGAAATAGAACTCGGACTCGACCATGACATCTATTGTTTCAATGTAGAGAGCATCCCGGAGTTGATGGTCATTAATGAAATTGCCGAACAGAAGGGCAAGATTGCCAAGGTAGCATTCCGTATTAATCCCAATGTTGGGGCACATACGCATGCCAATATTACCACCGGACTTGCCGAAAACAAGTTTGGTATCGCCATGGAGGATATGGAATACGTAATAACTGAGGCCAAGAAACTCAAGAATATCAAGTTCATAGGTCTACATTTCCATATCGGGTCTCAGATATTAGAGATGTCCGACTTCATCGCACTATGCGATAGAATCAACCAATTGCAATCTCAATTGGAAGAACATCACATCGTTGTAGAAAATATCAACGTCGGAGGTGGTTTGGGAATCGACTACGATAATCCCAATGAGAACCCGATTCCTGATTTCAAATCATATTTCGATACCTACGCTAAACATTTGGAATTACGTGCAGGACAGCAAGTACACTTTGAATTAGGACGTGCGGTTGTAGGCCAATGCGGTTCACTCATCACCAAGACACTGTATATCAAACAAGGTACATACAAACAGTTTGCCATTGTGGATGCCGGCATGACCGACCTCATCCGTCCAGCCTTGTATCAAGCTTCTCATAAAATAGAGAATCTCAGCAGCGAAGATAAAGTCGAAACATACGATGTTGTGGGACCTATTTGCGAATCCAGCGATGTGTTTGCCAAGGCTATTAAGCTCAACGCATGCCACCGTGGCGACCTGATAGCGCTCAGAAGTGCGGGGGCTTATGGTGAAATTATGGCCAGCCAATACAATTGTCGCACACTCCCTCAAGGTTATCTTACTGAAGATTTGTAATTCTATAGACTATCATGCTTACTCTCCTGACCACTATATATATTGGAGGAACCCTCATTTTATTATCTGTTATTGCATCGTTGGCAAGTCCTTTTCTTCGCAAATTGACCATCAATACCGAAGAAGACGATTTGTCCGGTGAGCAAAAACAACCTTTACCGGGAATCAGTATCATTATTCCGGCTCATAAAGGAGCTGCTTTCTTAGAAGAAAACCTCCCCTATTTCTTACAACAACAATATACCTCACCTTTCCAAGTGGTGGTGGTGGCTGAGAAGGGAGATACAGATACAGAAGATGTACTCAAGAGATTAGGAGCCAGCGACAAACTCTATGCCACCTTCCTTCCCATGTCTTCCCGGTACATGAGCAGACGAAAACTTGCCATAACCGTCGGTGTTAAGGCCGCTAAATACGAATGGTGTCTATTAACCGAGGCTAGTTGCAGACCCGATAGTGACTTTTGGCTTGCTTCAATGGCCACCGCCATGCACGAAGATAAAGCTATCGCGATGGGATATACTCACTTCCCCGACGACAAAGTAACCGACTATCAACACTTCCAACACTTCTCTAAAGCTAGACAGATGTTCCGTTCCATACAACGTGGACATAGCTATGGATGTAATTGTGCGAATCTAGCATTCCGTAAAACAGTCTTTATGGAAGGCAATGGATTCCTTGGCAATCTTCATTTAATACGTGGAGAGTATGATTTTATCGTCAACAAATTCTCCACGGAAGACAACTCTTCCTTAGCAATCTCGCCAACTTGTTGGCTCACCGATATGGACGTGAGTCCCAAAACATGGACCAACAACCGGCTTTTCTATCGTGAATCAAAGAAATATATGCGTGGAAGTTTCAGATATAAATTTCCTATATTCATGGACAATCTGTTGCTTCACTTCTGTTTTTTGGCTAATATTGCATCTATCATCTATGCATCTATCATCAATAATTGGATATTGCTGGGTGCCTCTATCGCTGCTTTATTCATCTTGTTTATTTGGCGTACACTCGCCTGCTCTAGCGCTTTAGCTAAATTCAGTACCCATATTTCCCCATTCAAACTCTTTTTCTTCCAGTTGAGAAGTGTATGGACAAACTGTCGATACGCCATCAAACATCACTTTGCTGACAAATACGAATTTACAAGTCATAAACTATGAGAATACAGGTCGTAACAAGTTCTGTTATTAAAAGGGAATCTCTCGCTGCACAATACATCTCTACGATACAGCATGAGTTATCCCGTGAAGGTGTAAACTTCGCGGAAAGCAAGAACGTAGACCTTATTCATGTCATGGGAGAATTGGATTTTTCGAGGCTTCAATGTATCAAAACAGCTAATTCAAAATTGATTCCCATCCTCTATAGTCCACTGGCATCCATGGTTCCATGGCACCATTCCCCGCTTCAACATTCATTAAAACGACGCAATCTCACATTCCATGCCATGGGCAGACATGAGAAACAATACATCCAACAACGTTTCCAAACACATAAAGTATATCTGGTCAAAAACCCCATCATTACAAACGACGAAGCAAGCAACGACTTATACAGGCAATTATTAGACCTATATATAAAGGTAACAACCGCACACGATCAACAGATACGTAGCCAAATCAAGCAACAAGTTGATAAGTTTGATAGTACAGACTCACCAATACATAAACTATGTAGTGAGTTCTTGTACGCCCAATATTTATTCAATAGAGATGGGCTCACCCCCACTTTCGTCCAACAACTAACCAATGAGATGCTAACATCCGATTACGATGAAGACCGAATGGGCGAGATATTACAGCAATTAAAGATACATCCTTTTGTGGCAAGTCTTGAACAAGCCATGCTACAAGAGACTTCTCTCACCGAAGGATTCATTCCTATTCCGGCCATCAACGACCGAAGAGCACAAAAAATAGTAGAAATGATAACACAAAAATATTAGGCTAAAATGACAAAACAAGATACAATTAACAAGGACATGAGATATTTACAGCTGCTGGCGCAATCATTCCCGACAGTGGCTGAAGCCAGTACAGAGATTATAAACCTGCAAGCCATCTTGAATCTTCCGAAAGGAACGGAACATTTCTTAGCCGACATTCATGGTGAATATGAGGCTTTCCAGCACGTACTGAAGAATGCATCGGGTAACATCAAACGAAAAGTCAACGAGCTCTTTGGCAACTCTTTACGCGAATACGAGAAACGAGAACTTTGTACACTCATCTACTATCCGGAACAAAAATTGGAACTTGTCAAGTCCAAAGAGACGGATATCATTGACTGGTATAGAATCACCATCCATCAACTCGTGGCTGTATGCCGCGACGTATCAAGCAAATATACACGCTCGAAAGTAAGGAAATCATTACCAAACGGATTCTCTTACATCATTCAGGAACTCCTCCACGAGCGTACCGAAGACACAAATAAGACGGCATACGTCAATGTCATCATCGATACTATTATCTCCACGGGACGAGCCGATGACTTTATTATTGCCATCGCCAATGTCATTCAACGGCTAGCCATTGACCGCTTGCACATTCTCGGCGACATCTTCGACCGTGGTCCGGGTGCTCATATCATTCTCGACACCATGGCCTCGCGCCACAATTGGGACATGCAATGGGGCAACCACGATATACTTTGGATGGGAGCCTGTGCCGGAAACGATGCATGTATTTGCAATGTCATCCGGCTGTCTCTGCGCTATGCCAACCTGACAACACTGGAAGAGGGATACGGTATCAACCTTATCTCATTGGCAACATTTGCCATGGAGACTTATGGAGACGATGAATGCAAGGAGTTTATACCCAAACTGATAGGCGATAATAAGAATACTGATGATAAATCAGTGCGCCTCATGGCACTCATGCACAAAGCCATTGCCGTGCTACAGTTCAAAGCCGAGGCTCAACTCTTCGAACGAAATCCGTCATGGGGCATGCAAGATAGAGAGCTATTCAAAAACATCGACTACAAGAAAGGCACCATCATGCTCACCGGTAAAGAGTATCCACTAACCAGCAACAACTTCCCTACCATCGACCCGGAGCATCCGTGCGACATGACAGAAGAAGAAACTGCACTGATGAGCAAGCTACATCATTCGTTCATGGTGTGCGAAAAACTTCACAAACATATCCGCCTGCTCCTGCAGCATGGTTGTATGTATGCCATTTATAATAACAACTTGCTCTTCCATGCTTCTATTCCGCTCAACGAAGACGGTAGCCTCAAGGACGTAGAAATAGCTAAAGGACAAGTATATCAAGGACGTGAGCTCATGCATCACACCGGAATGCTCATTCGTTCTGCATTCCAAAACGACACTCCGCCAGCCGAACGTCAATATGCTATCGACTATTTCCTCTATCTATGGTGCGGTCCCGATAGCCCACTCTTCGATAAAAGCAAAATGGCTACATTCGAACGATATTTCATCGAAGACAAAGCTACACACAAAGAAGAGAAAGGAAACTACTTCAAACTGAGGGATAGCGAGGCTGTAGCCGACCGAATACTAGATGCTTTCAGTGTAAATGGTACAAATAGGCACATCATCAACGGGCACGTACCGGTGCATGCCGGCAGCGGAGAAAATCCCATCAAGGCCAACGGAAAACTGATGGTGATAGATGGCGGCTTCTCAGAAGCATACCACAAAGAGACTGGTATAGCCGGATATACACTTGTATACCATAGCCGCGGACTCCAGTTGGTACAACACGAACCCTTCACGAGCGCAGCCGATGCAGTACAACGAGGAACCGATATCAAGAGCACAACGCAGATTGTTGAGCTAAGTAGTCAACGTATGTTGGTGGCTAATACTGACAAGGGCGAAGAGTTAAACCGCCAAATCAAAGATCTTGAGAAACTACTCTATGCTTATCGGCACGGTCTCATAACCGAAAGAGAGTCGAAATAAACATCATCCTAGTATAAAAGGTGGCAATAGCATATATGTTATTGCCACCTTTTTAATATTACAGTATAATATAGTTAACTTATATATAGGAATATAACAATTACTAAACAAGCCTACCTGTCTACTCGTCTACTTATCAACGACATTACTGCAAAGCCCCAACAACATTGCTGAAAAGTCCAAACAGTAAAACAGCAACGGCTTGACAGCGATTCTGCCAAGCCATTGCAATGATTCAACTAGATTGTACTTTATAAGAAATATAGAGTACAAAAACTATTCTAATGACTGCTTATACCAATCAAAAAGGCGTCGAACACCATCTTCTATCTCAACATGATGCTTCCAACCTAACTGATGTAGCTTCGACACATCAATTAATTTCCGTGGTGTTCCATCCGGCTTTGAAGTATCAAAATACACTTCTCCCGTAAACCCGACAGTATCAACAACTAGTTGAGAAAGTTCTTTGATAGTAAGTTCTTTACCTGTTCCTACATTAATATGACAATTGCGAATTTCTCCCAATTGCGGTATTGCTCCACCTCTACCTGCACTATGATTTCGATCTACGACTCCGTCGATCTTGGCTCCAAGAAATACGGAACTGTAATTCTCTATTCCTATCAGGTCTTTAAAATCTACATGCAACAATACATACACACTGGCATCAGCCATATCTTCGCTCCACAGGAATTCACGCAATGGCGAACCAGTTCCCCAAAGAGTCACTCGATTGTCTTCTATTCCATACTTTGCTAGGACTTTAAGAATCTCCTGCTTATCCGATACACCGCTAATACCTTCCACCGGACGTTTATCCATATCGCAGCGAACGGCATCCCATTGATCGTCGTGTATCAATTTTGCTAGATAAATCTTACGCATCATTGCCGGCATCACATGACTATTCTCCAAATGGAAATTATCATTAGGTCCATAGAGATTAGTAGGCATAACTGCAATATAATTAGTGCCATACTGCAAGTTATAACTTTCGCACATTTTCAAACCGGCAATCTTGGCTATCGCATACTCTTCATTAGAATACTCCAAAGGTGAAGTCAGCAGGGTGTCTTCTTTCATTGGCTGTGGTGCATTCTTCGGATAAATACACGTAGAGCCTAAGAATAACAACTTCTTTACATGGTGTGAATAAGCATTACTAATCACATTACATTGCATCTGCATATTTTGCATGATGAAATCAGCACGATAAAGCGAATTTGCCATGATTCCTCCAACAAAGGCAGCTGCCAATATGACGACATCAGGCTGCTCTTGATCAAAGAATTCCGTGACTGCCTGCTGATTCGTTAAATCTAGTTCTAGATGTGTACGCCCTATTAAATGATTATATCCTCTAGATTCTAGATTCCTCCATATAGCCGATCCCACCAATCCACAGTGACCGGCTATATATATTTTACTGTCTTTGTCTAGAATCATTCCGGCAACTTTGCTTTTAAATATAGCTTCTTCACGAACTTCATATCATGTTCTATCATGATACGAATGAGTTCTTCAAAAGATGTCTTGGCAGGATTCCAACCTAATACAGTCTTTGCTTTTGTAGGATCACCCAGCAATTCCTCAACCTCAGCCGGGCGGAAATACTTGGGATCTACTTCTACCAACACTTTACCGGTAGCCTTGTCAATGCCCTTTTCATCAATACCTTCACCTTGCCATTCCAATTCTATTCCCACATGCCGGAATGAGATTGTAACAAATTCTCGGACGGTATGATATTCACCGGTAGCTATTACAAAATCGTCAGGTTGAGATTGTTGCAGCATCAACCACATACATTCCACATAATCCTTGGCATACCCCCAGTCACGTCGAGCATCCAAATTCCCCAAATACAGTTTCTCTTGGTATCCTTGAACTATACGGCAAGCAGCCAAAGTAATCTTACGAGTAACAAAATTTTCACCTCTACGTTCGCTCTCATGATTGAAAAGAATACCATTGCAACAGTACATACCATAGCTCTCACGATAATTCTTCATAATCCAAAAGCCATACAATTTTGCTACACTGTAAGGTGAACGCGGATAAAAAGGCGTAGTTTCGCGCTGAGGAACCTCTTGTACCTTTCCAAACAGTTCTGATGTACTTGCTTGATAAATCTTACAAGTGTGCTCCAACCCACAAATACGTACGGCTTCTAAGAGTCTTAATACACCTATAGCATCTGTATCGGCCGTATATTCAGGCACATCAAACGATACTTTCACATGACTTTGTGCCGCTAGATTGTAGATTTCAGTAGGCTTAGTCTCAGAAATGACACGTATCAAAGATGAAGAATCGGTCATATCTGCCCAATGCAGATTGACAAGGCGTTGTTTCTTCATATCGCGAACCCATTCATCCAAGTATAAATGTTCTATACGTCCGGTATTGAAAGAAGAAGAACGACGTAGCAAGCCGTGCACTTCGTATCCCTTTGATATTAAAAATTCTGCCAAATAACTGCCATCTTGGCCTGATATTCCTGTAATTAATGCTACTTTTTTATCCATCATTTATTATATTTTTACTCACTATACTGTTTGATTTTCTGCTCTTCAGATAGTTTACATATCAAGAGTGTATTGTCTTTCTCAGCTACAATATAGCCATCAAGTCCTTGGACGACAACCTTCTTTTCTTGCATAGTATGCACTATACAGTTGTGGCTATCAAAAAATCGAATATTTTCACCAATACCACAGTTTCCATATAAGTCTTTATGACTCTTCATCAAGAGACTCCCCCACGTACCTAAATCGCTCCAACCGAAGTTTGCCGGACACACGAAAATTTCTTCGGCTTTCTCCATGATAGCATAGTCAACGGAGATATTCTCACATTCTGCATAACGCTGATCAATGATTTCCTGTTCCTTAGGAGTTCCCAATACAGGCAGCATACTCTCAAACAACTTACCCATCGTGGGTTGATAAACTCTGAAAGCGTTGACTATCGTCTCTACACTCCACAAGAATATACCTGCATTCCAGTAATAGTTATTCTGTCGTATATATTCTGTTGCAGTCTGTAAATCTGGCTTTTCGCGGAACGAGTCAACACGGAATATCTCTTTATTACGCGGCGAACGTGCTGTCAAATCAGCTTGTATGTAGCCATAACCCGTCTCCGGACGGTCAGCTTTCATACCCAATGTGACAATAGCATCGGTCTCACTGGTAAACTGTAAACACGAAGAGATGACCCGTTGAAACTCTATGATATCGGTAACAATATGGTCGCTAGGCGATACGACGACATTTGCCTTGGAAGATTTGGCCTTGATACGCCAACTAACATAGGCAATACAAGGTGCCGTATTGCGCCGACAAGGCTCTAACAATATATTTTCTACCGGAACTTCAGGTAACTGTTCTTTAACAAGTGCTTCATACTTTCGATTCGTAACAACCCAAACATTCTCCGAAGGACAAAGGCCTTTAAAACGATCAAAAGTGAGTTGGAGCAGTGTTCTTCCTACACCTAGAATATCTATAAACTGTTTTGGAAGTTCTTCGGTGCTCATTGGCCAAAATCGGCTTCCTACACCACCAGCCATAATGACTAAATGATTGTTTGCGATAACCATAAGATTAATTCTTCATTTTATATAGTTACAAATATAGGCAAAATATTCCATACCTGCATCGATACAAAATTTTATTTACCGTTTAGTCTCTGTATTAGGCATAAAAATAGGAGAAACCCGATCAAAGGTCTCTCCTATCCATGTTTATAGCGTAATCTTTATCGTGCCTTATTTAGAATATAAAGCTACGATAGTCTCATAAAGTTCTTGCTTACCTGACAATTGTTTAGGCTCACCATTCTTCTTTGCATAGTCTACCAACTGCTCCAAGCTGACCTTTCCATCCTCAAATTCCTTGCCCATACCGCTGTCGAAGCTAGCATAACGAGACTTCAACATTTGAGGAAGTTCGCTCTCTTCAAGAATAGCTGCGGCATTCTCAAGCGCACGTGCCATGGCATCCATACCACTGATGTGGGCAATAAATATATCTTCAGGGTCGGTAGAGTTACGGCGAATCTTTGCATCGAAGTTGCTACCACCATTGCCTAAGCCACCATTACGGATAATCTGCATCATGGCTTGAGTCAATTCAAAATTGTCAATGGGGAATTGGTCGGTGTCCCAACCGTTCTGTGCATCACCTCGGTTAGCATCAATGCTACCCAACATACCATTATCTACAGCAACAGCCAATTCATGCTCGAAGGTATGACCAGCCAATGTTGCGTGGTTAACTTCGATATTTACCTTGAAATCTTTGTCTAAATTGTGAGCACGCAAGAACCCGATAACGGTCTCTACATCTACATCGTACTGATGTTTTGTAGGCTCCATAGGTTTCGGTTCGATAAGGAATGTACCTGTAAAACCTTTAGCACGAGCATAGTCACGAGCCGCTATAAGCATTTGAGCCAAATGGTCTTTCTCACGTTGCATCTGTGTATTGAGCAGAGACATGTAGCCTTCGCGACCGCCCCAGAACACATAATTGGTACCACCAAGTTTGATAGTTGCATCGATAGCATTCTTGATTTGAACGGCAGCACGAGCCACTACGTCGAAGTTAGGATTCGTTGCGGCACCATTCATATAACGCTTATCACTGAACACATTGGCTGTTCCCCAAAGCAACTTAACGTTACTTGCCTTCATCTTCTCAAGAGCATAATCGGTAATCTCCTTCATATTCTGTTCATACTCAACAATATCATCAGAGGGATCACACAAGTCTACGTCGTGGAAACAGAAATACTCGATACCCAACTTCTCCATGATTTCGAAGCCAGCATCCATCTTATCCTTGGCACGTTGGATGGCACTGTCGGCATGATCCCATGCATAATCGCGGGTTTGTCCACCAAATTGGTCGCTACTTGCGGCTCCGAGCGTATGCCACCAAGCCATTGCAAACTTCAACCAGTCCTTCATTTTCTTCCCAGCAACAACTTTTTCTGGGTTGTAATAGTGGAATGCTAGGGGATTTTTGCTATCTGTTCCTTCGAAAGGAATCTTACCAATCTGTGGAAAATACTCTTTTGTCATCATCTTGTAGTTTCTTAATTTAAGTTCTTATTGATTTATATTTTTGTTCAATATTGATTTCCAACGCTCATAAGCATCGGTATACGAAGTCTTCAAATGCTCTTCCGGTTCAATCACAGCCAGTTTTTTGAGCGTAGCAAATGCCTCATCATGATTCTTATAAATACCTGCACCAATACCAGCTCCTTTTGCAGCTCCAACGCTACCATCGGTCTCGTAGAGTTCAATGGTGGCTCCGCTGACTCCTGCCAAAGTATTTCTAAACAGCGGACTTAGGAACATATTAGCATGACCAGCATGTATCTTACGAATGTCCATACCCATATCCCGCATGATTTCCATGCCATAACAGAAGCTAAAGACGATGCCTTCTTGAGCCGCTCTGACGATATAAGCCTTCGAATGCTTATTGAAATTCAAGCCATGGATAGAACAATCGACTTCTTTATTCTCCAACACACGCTCAGAACCATTACCAAACGGGATGATACTCACGCCCTCTGATCCGACCGGAACGGTCTCTGCCATTTTGTTCATATCGGCATAACTGATGTCAGGAGTAACGTTTCGATGTACCCAAGCATTCAAGATACCGGTACCATTGATACACAACAACACACCCAAACGGTCCTCTTCTAATGTATAATTGGCATGTGCAAAAGTATTGACCCGGCTCTTTACGTCGTAATTTACATCGCCCAAAACACCATAAACCACCCCAGAAGTACCCGCCGTAGAAGCTATTTCACCGGGGTTAAAGACATTCAAACTCACCGCATTATTGGGTTGGTCGCCAGCTCTATAAGATATAGGTGTACCTTTCTTCAAACCGGTTTCGGCAGCCGCCTCACTAGAAACTTCACCTTGTACGGCAAAAGTCGGGACAATATGAGCCAATATATGCTCATCAAAACCATAATAATCCAAAAGCGATTTGGCCGGACATTTGTCTTTAAAGTCCCACATCATGCCCTCAGACAAGCCACTAATAGTGGTGCAAACATCACCGGATAGCTTCATCGCAATGTAATCTCCGGGCAGCATAATCTTATCTATACGCTCGTAAAGTACCGGCTCATTTGCCTTTACCCAAGCTAATTTGGAGGCCGTAAAATTACCGGGTGAATTCAATAAATGACCCAGACAATAGTCTGTCCCCAGCTCTTTGAATGCCTTTTCACCATAAGGTACAGCACGAGAGTCACACCAAATAATACTTGGGCGAAGTACTTCCCGATTCTTATCTACACAAACCAAGCCATGCATTTGATAAGAAATACCAACAGCAAGAATCTCCTCACCAGTGATACCGCTATCAGCCATGACCTGCTTTAAGGCTAGTTTAGCATTGTCCCACCACATTTGTGGGTCCTGTTCTGCCCATCCCGTCTTCACTGCAAGCATGGGAGCTTCGCTTTTAGGATAAAAAGCTGTGGCCGCAGTCTGCCCACTTTCCACCTCTACAAGAGAGGCTTTAACCGAGCTACTACCCACATCAAAGCCCAATAAATATCTATTTGACATAAGATTCATATTATATATATTGTATAATACGAATCAAAACATGTGTTCCCTAAAAATCATTAGAAATCATCGAACACTCAAAACAAGCTCAGCGACTGGTCTTCCGGCGGACAATTCTGCTCTTCTTCTATCTCAACCTCATCGCAAAACTGGAGCATTAACTGCTGATTTCCGACATTATTCAAGTTCAACCGATACTTTCCACGCGTCTCAGTACGCTCTATAAGAGCATTCGTGGTTTTAGAATTTCTAATAAGAAATTGCTGTACATAAGCATGTACGGTAGTATATTCGACTGGTTCAAACAGCGAATTACATGCATTCAATACATGGTGTGCAATCTTCCTGACCGACAAACCATCGTTGCCGGCTTCTGCCAATACCTGTAATATCGCTGCATCGTAACTCATGTACACTATTTACAAAACATAAAAAAGGAGCTGTATTATAACAATGCAGCTCCTTATTTGGTTATTCTTAATCTAAATTAAGCCAACGCTACTAGGCTTTCGTCGCCTTTTACTTTGCCTTCTTTAAGTAGCCAACCTATTCCAAGATAGGTCTCTTCAGCGCTAATCTTTGCTGCTTTGGAAATCTCGCTAACACTAAGAGCCTTTCCAGCAGCTGCCAAAGCCTGATAAACATCGCCGGCGCGGAAGCCCACACTCTCTGCATTAAGTGCTACTACCACCTTGCGTGCAGCCGGTTTCTTTGCTGCTACCTTCTTTGTAGTCTCCTTTTTAGGAGCTGCTACTACCTTTGTTGCTTTTTTTTCTGCCATATTCTTATTTTGATTACAATTTCATCTCAATTCCTTATATTAGGAATCAGATTACTCTATTTATCACTACAAAAGTACGACAATCTTTCCATGTTCGTGCATTTTTTTACACAAAACATCTCAATAACAACTATGTAGCTCTTTTTCTTGATTTACATCAATCTTTCAAATCGACTTTCAAGTTCAATTCGTCCAATTGTTTGACATCTATTTCTGATGGAGCATCGAGCATCACATCCCTACCACTGTTGTTCTTCGGGAACGCAATACAGTCGCGAATAGAGTCCAAACCGGCCATAATGCTAACGAAACGATCGAGTCCGAAAGCCAAACCAGCGTGAGGAGGAGCACCATATTTGAACGCATTGATAAGGAAACCGAACTGTGCCATGGCTCTTTCGGGAGTGAAACCCAATATCTTGAACATACGTTCTTGCAATTTTCCATCATGGATACGAAGACTTCCACCACCTACTTCAATGCCGTTGCAGACAAAGTCGTATGCTTTGGCCCTCACTTGTTCCGGATGTTCTTCCAACAATGGAATATCATCGGGGTTAGGCATGGTGAAAGGATGATGCGTAGCCATCAATCGCTGCTCTTCATCGCTCCACTCAAACAAGGGGAAATCGACTATCCACAGACATTCAAACTTATTTTTATCGCGCAAACCAAGACGGTCACCCATCTCCAAGCGGAGCGCACACAACTGTACACGAGCTTTGTTTGCATTGTCACCACTCAGTATCAACACCAAATCTCCATCATTAGCATTCATCACTTTTTTGATTTCAGCCAACTCTTCGGGCGAGTAGAACTTGTCTACCGAACTTTTGATAGTGCCATCAGCATTATACTTAATATACACAAGGCCTTTGGCACCCACTTGTGGACGCTTCACGAAATCGGTCAAACCATCAAGTTGTTTGCGAGTATAGTCTGCACAACCGGGTACACAGATACCACCTATATATTTAGCTTCATCGAATACAGAGAAGTTTCCCTTACCTGAGAAAGCCTCTTTCAACTCAACGAACTCCATACCGAAGCGTAAATCGGGTTTATCACTACCGAAACGCCTCATCGCTTCGTGCCATGGCATCTGCTGTAACTTAGCCGGTAGCTCTACGCCTCTGACTTCCTTGAAGAGCATACGACACATATCTTCAAAGATACCTATCACGTCTTCCTGATCTACAAAGCTCATTTCACAGTCTACCTGTGTAAATTCGGGCTGACGGTCTGCACGCAAATCCTCATCACGGAAACACTTTGCTATCTGGAAATAGCGGTCGAAGCCGGCCACCATCAACAATTGTTTCAGTGTTTGCGGGCTCTGTGGCAGTGCATAGAACTGTCCCGGATTCATGCGGCTAGGCACTACGAAGTCGCGAGCACCCTCAGGTGTACTACCTATTAATATAGGTGTCTCCACCTCCATAAACTCTTTTGAGTCTAAGAAATTACGAATCAAAATGGTCATACGATGACGCAACTCCATATTCTTACGCACAGAGGCACGTCGCAAATCCAAATAACGATACTTCATACGAATATCGTCGCCACCGTCGGTATTGTCTTCTATCGTGAAAGGAGGCGTTGCGCTCTCTGATAAAACATTGAGTTCATGCACCAATATTTCTATATCACCGGTATCCAACTTCTCGTTTTTGCTCTGACGCTCGCTCACCGTACCCTTGATCTGAATACAGTATTCACGTCCCAACTTGTTGGCTCTGTCACAGAGTTCACTATCGTCTGCTTCGTTAAATACGAGCTGGGTAATACCATAACGGTCACGTAGGTCGACGAAAGTCATACCTCCCATTTTCCTCGAACGCTGAACCCATCCAGCCAAGGTAACTTCCTTACCTTGATCAGAGAGTCTTAACTCTCCACAAGTATTGCTTCTATACATATTTTTGATATTTCCTTTGTATCATGCAAAGTTATACAAAAAAAAGCATTACACAAAGAACGTACATTCTTTTATCTACATAATTAAAAGAGGAACTACCTTATTTCCCTTTCCAAAGCAAGCTATCACCAACTCCAAACATATCACTTCTCATTTCTCACTACTAAATATTCATTTCCTGCAAAGGTTTAGCAACGTTGCTGCCTAGCCTTTTCAGTAATGCTGCAAAGCCAAAACAGTACTATTGACACGCTCTTGCAGCGAATGAGGATTTAGTAGTGGGAAGTGAGAAACTGTGCTTTATCAACTGCCAAATCAATAATATAAAGAGCTAAAAGTATTCATCATTTAACGTAAATTAGATAAATATATGACTGAATAGTTGCTTGCTATCACGAAGTTTCATATCTTTGCTGCGAATTTTTAGAATCAAAAACGAGAAGAAATGAAAAAGTTTTTAAGCATCATAACAATGTTGGTAATTGGTTTGATAGCCGTTTCGGCACAAAATCAAGCCGATATTAAGTTTGATAAAGTAACCATAGATTTGGGTACTTTCTCTGAAAACAACCCTGTACAGAAATGTACTTTCACGTTTACCAACGTCGGTCAGGCACCTCTTGTCATCAATCAGGCTGTCGCAAGTTGCGGTTGTACCGTTCCCTCTTACACCAAAACACCAGTGATGCCCGGACAGAAAGGCCAAATTATGATTACCTATAATGGTAAAGGAAAGTTCCCCGGACATTTCAAGAAGAGCATTACTGTACGTTCCAATGGCCAAACAGAGATGACACGCCTATACATTGAGGGTGTGATGACAGAAGCTAAATAGTAAAATATTAATCTTACAGATACACAAAAAAACCATCCCGCATCCGCAGGATGGTTTTTTCATTACAATACATCTATTCTATCAAGGCTCTTGGTGGGCCCAAGAGAAATACTTATTTTTGCAAATGTAATATTGAGAACAAGCGAATGATTTTCTATTTTTCGGCGACAGGTAACTCCAGATGGCTCGCTAAGGAACTGGGACAAGCTACACAAGAAGAGATAATATCTATCTGTGATGCCCCAGTGTTCCATTGCTATACGCTCAAAGATGATGAGCGAATAGGCTTTGTGTTTCCTGTCCACGGATGGCGACCGCCAAAAATCATGCTCGACTTTATTGCTACCCTGTCTTTCAAAGGCGATACCGATACTCATTATTGCTATACGGCCATGACTGCCGGTGACGATATTGGACGCAGTGTAGACTACCTCAACGGGGCACTCGGTCGACTCGGACTGCACACCCATGCCGCTTTCTCGCTAAAAATGCCTAATACGTATGTGGGATTACCACTTATGAACACAGATAAACCGCAAATCGTACAGGCTAAAAAGCAGGAATCAGAAAAGCTATTGCGACAATATATCCCTCGCATTCAAAATTGCGAGAACGGTATTACTCCTATCCATAAGAGCCATTGGCCTCGTATCAACTCTGATATCTTGGGAAATCTGTTTGTCAAAAGGCTTCTTACAGATAAGCCATTCAGCGTTGATGAGAGCCGTTGTGTGAAGTGTGGCATCTGCGCTGACGTCTGTCCTACAGACAATATCAAAGGCGGACTCAGCTTCCAACCAACTTGGTTGCACGCAGACAAATGTATCACGTGTTTTGCATGTTATCACTATTGTCCACATCATGCAATCGAATACGGCAGCAAGACGCGCCATAAAGGGCAATATCATTATAAATAAAACAAGTATTAATAATAGATTCTATAATATGAAGAAGCCTCGTACTCATCATTTTTCTACTGGTTATAACTGTATATGCATGGGGTGCAAAAATTTTAAGTGAGCCTTTCAGTGTTACTCAATCAGATGGAACGACACTCTTGGTTACCGGACATGGAGACGAACATGTATCATGGTACACAGCTAACGATGGCGTTATCCTCGTGCATGTAGGCTTCGAGTATTATATCGGCCAAATAGATTCTTACGGCAATTTGACGGCTTCCACCCAATTGGCTCATGAAGTTGGGCAACGTTCGGCCACCGAACAAACACTCATCAACAGTCAAAATAAGGAGGTATTTTACAAAAATGCAACTAACACATGAACTAACAAGATTCGTACACGTGAAGTTATCAAGTCGGGTGGCAGTTTCTTTCCTCATCTAAATAGCCCTAAAGCACTAGTCATTCTTGCAGAATTTCAAGACACAACTTTTAAAATCAACAAGCCCATAGAAGCATATAAGGAATACTTGAATGCTGATAAACTGAGTGATTTTGGGAATAATAACACTGCCAATATCGGCAGTATTCGAGGCTATTTTAAAGCCATGAGCTATGGAAAATTCGGCGTATAGCTCATTTTTCGCTCACTTCTGGTATACTAAGCAATACCGTCAACAATACATTAGGACATCCACGAATGACATTAGTGCCTGCCGATGGTACACTGCTGAATATATCTAATGTCACAGATATTACTTCTCAATATGCATATAAAGCTTCGGCTGCTGCCGATCCATTCCCCGGAACGGGTAACAATACGACTCTAACAGACGAAACTACGGTGAAACCTACAGTTTATAATGGGACAGCTTTAGCTAAACCTATATACAAAATCACTGAAACTGATGGCGTTATCACGTTCAATTTCTTACAAGAAAATAACGACACACCGACTGGAATCATTGGTGTTCTGGGCACAGTGGCAGAACAACTATACAAAGATAATCGCATCTACTCGATTGACGGACGATACTTAGGAACCGATAAGACACGACTACCCAAGGGTATCTACATCATCAACAGAAAGAAAGTTGTAATTCAATAAAATAAAACAATTTGGGCCGGAAGTCTTAATAGACTCTCGGCCCAAATATTGTTGTACCGACTCTAACCATCGTTGAGCCGTGTTTGATTGCCAATTGGTAATCGTGACTCATCCCCCAAGAACGCTCACAAAAGGCATCATCGGTTGGGAAATAGGTCGACTTCACTTCGTCAAAGAACTTGCGAGCAGCCTCAAACTCGCTCGTTATCTGAGTTTCATCGTCTACATTGCTAGCCATCATCATCAAGCCGCATATCTGTACATGCTTCAATTGGCGCCATGTAGAATCATTCAAGAGTTCCCGACAAGCATCTAACGTAAGGCCGTATTTCGTTTCTTCTTCGGCAATGTGCAGTTCCAGAAGTACACGAATGACCCTATCACATTTTGATGCCTGCTTTTCTATCTCCTTCAAAAGCTTCAAACTATCCACAGCCTCTATCATAGAGATGTATGGTGCGATGTATTTCACCTTGTTAGTTTGAAGATGCCCGATAAAATGCCACTCTATATCATCGGGCAACGACGCCACCTTTTTGGAGAGTTCTTGCTCATGACTCTCTCCGAAAATGCGCTGTCCCTCCTGATAGGCAGCCTCGATGTACTCATTAGGATGATACTTGCTCACCGCTACCAGTTTGACAGTAGACGGTAAATGAGACTGTACTTCGTGCAAATTACGAGCTACATCAATATCCATCTCTACTCTCCCTCTTTCTTCTCTTCGGTTGGTTGTTCGTATTCCGGCACATCGTTCACCTCCGGTTTCTTCTTTGTTACTTGATGTTCAAAAACATCCATGATTTGGGTTTCGTTGATTCCGGCTATCACATAGTCTATCATCGTGCCGCCCATAATCTCATCTATGTGCTTCACAGCAACCGGAACATTACCTGCCTGTACCAAATAAGTAACCGTAGAACGCTTTTCTTTCTCGGTCTTTTCATCAATAGTGATGAATTGAAGTTTCGCCTTATACCAGCGATCATCCAAATCTGCATCGCTAAAGAAGATCTCTCCGTACGACGCGGGCTTAATGTCTGTAATCTTAAATTCACCACTTATATAAGAAGACATCTCATTGATAATGGCATTTTCGGCCTCGGTAAAGCTCAAAGCATCAACAACATACTGCTCCGTAACCTTCTTTTGCATGCCATCTTCCATTGTTTTCTCATAACGAATCTTGGTTTCAAACCAAGAAGCTGTCCTTGATCTCATAATCTAATAATATGTATTTCTGATTTATTTTCTTCTTTGCAAAGATAATATATTTTTGACCATGAGGTGAACAATAGTCATAAAAATAAGGCGATACACAACAAAATCCAATCCATAGGTTTTCGTTTCAATTAAATATACTACCTTTGCAATTCAACAAACAATTTAGTAACGATGCCTGAAATATCTGTGCGCGGACTGGAAATGCCAGAGTCTCCTATCAGGAAGTTGGCTCCATTGGCTGCAGCCGCTAAAAAGAAAGGAACCAAGGTTTATCATCTCAATATCGGACAACCAGACCTTCCCACACCTCAATGTGGCTTGGACGCCCTCTCCCATATTGACAGAAAGATATTGGAATATTCTCCCAGCCAAGGTTATCAGAGCTATAGAGAGAAGCTTGTTGATTATTACAAGAAATACAATATTCAAGTAACAGCCGATGATATTATTATTACATCGGGTGGAAGCGAGGCTGTTTTGTTCGCTTTCATGAGTTGTTTGAATCCCGGAGACGAAATTATCGTACCCGAACCTGCCTATGCCAACTACATGGCATTTGCCATTAGTGCCGGCGCCAAGATTCGTACCATTGCCACAACCATTGAAGAGGGATTCTCATTGCCTAAAGTTGAGAAGTTCGAAGAGCTTATCAACGAGCACACACGTGCCATCATGATTTGCAATCCCAATAACCCTACGGGCTATCTATACACTCGACGAGAGATGAATCAAATACGCGATTTGGTGCGAAAGTACGACCTTTACCTCTTCTCCGACGAGGTTTACCGCGAATATATCTACACAGGTTCGCCCTATATCAGTGCTTGTCACCTCGAAGGAATCGAACAAAACGTCATCTTGATTGACTCCGTTTCCAAGCGATATTCGGAATGTGGTATCAGAATTGGTGCACTTATCACCAAGAACGAACAGGTGAGAAAGGCCGTGATGAAGTTCTGTCAAGCCCGCCTATCACCTCCTTTGATTGGTCAAATAGTAGCCGAAGCCTCCCTTGATGCCCCCGAAGCGTATTACAGAGACGTCTACGACGAATACGTAGAGCGTCGTAAATGCTTAATAGACGGCCTAAACCGCATTCCCGGTGTGTACTCCCCCATTCCTATGGGAGCTTTCTATACCGTAGCAAAAATACCCGTCGACGACAGTGAAAAGTTCTGTCGATGGTGCTTAGAAGAGTTTACTTACGAGGGAGAAACCGTCATGATGGCCCCGGCAGCAGGTTTCTACACCACTCCCGGAGCCGGAATCAACCAAGTACGTATAGCATATGTACTTAAGAAAGAAGACTTGGAGCGTGCCCTCATCGTCTTGCGCAAGGCGTTGGAGGCCTATCCCGGTCGCGTAGACGAGGAACTACCATAAAACGATTAAGCTTGAACTTCCCCTTATTCATAGCCAAACGCATCTACAGCGATACGGGCGATAAGCGCAAAGTATCGCTCCCTGCCATCCGAATAGCCACTGCCGGAGTAGCTATCGGACTTGCCGTGATGATAGTATCTGTATGTGTAGTATTGGGATTCAAGCATACCATCCGCGATAAGGTCATCGGATTTGGCAGCCATATTCAGGTAGCTAACTTCATGACACAGCAATCCTCTGAGTCCTACCCCATCCAGATGGGCGACTCGATGACACGTGTCATTAAGACCATTCCGGGTGTCAAGCATGTGGAACGCTTTGCCACTGCACGCGGAATACTCAAGACCGACAATGATTTTATGGGTGTTTTACTCAAAGGTGTAGGTCCCGAGTTCGACTCCACCTTCCTCCATCAGAATATGATAGATGGCAGTATACCCACTTTCAGTGACCAAAAATCGACCAATAAAATACTTGTTTCGGCATCAATGGCGTCGAAAATGAATCTGAAATGTGGCCAACGCATCTTCGCTTACTTCATTGATAACAACGGGATACACGTACGCCGGTTCACCATATCGGGCATTTATCAGACCAATCTATCACAATACGACAACGCCATCTGCTTTACCGACCTATACACAGCGGTGAAATTGAATAATTGGGAAGCCGATCAAGCCACTGGAGCAGAGATTACCGTAACCGACTTCAATCGTCTCTACGAGACCGCAGCAGCCATGGTGGACAAGGTTAACCGTAGCATTGACAAATATGGAGAGACCTACTCGTCGCAAACCATTCAGGAAATCAACCCACAGATATTCTCTTGGCTCGACCTGCTCGACCTGAATGTATGGATTATCTTGGCCTTAATGGTATGTGTAGCCGGTGTAACGATGGTTTCCGGACTGCTTATCATTATATTGGAACGCACGTCTATGATAGGTTTACTCAAAGCAATGGGCGCACAAAACAAGACTATTCGCCACACATTCTTGTGGTTTGCAGCATTCATTATTGGCCGCGGACTGCTCATCGGAAATCTTATCGGGCTCGGCCTTATAGCCCTGCAACACTTCACCCACTTGGTGAAGCTCGACCCAACCACATACTATGTCAACACCGTACCGGTGGAATTCAATTTCCCCCTCATCATTCTCTTAAATGTAGCAACCTTGTTGATAAGCCTATTTATACTGATAACACCGAGCTACCTCATCTCGCATATCCATCCGGCTAAGTCTATGCGATATGAATAAAAGTATTTTTCCAATTGCCAAAGCACCCTTTTATCAGTCATAAATTCTTACATCTAACAGCCAAACAAGTCCACTTGTTTACGCAGAAACTACTCTTTTCTCACTCCAAACAACTCGCTCATCTCACTGCTGAGCTGTGGCAACATTGCTGAACCGGCTTTGCAGGAATTCTGTTCGGTTGTTGCAGCGATGTTGCCACGCCCCTGCAGTCATTCCATACCAATGTATTCTATATCCGAACAAGAATAGTTGATATGACTACATATCCTATATTACCTTTTCAAAGGTTCATAGACAGCCCTAAAAATTGCACATAAAGTTTTGTATTGTGCACCTAAATCATTACCTTTGCACAATATTTTGATTTTTGTGCAATGGAATTAATACCCAGCTTCAATAAGTATATAGAACACAGTATCAAAGAAAATTGGTATAAAGATGCCCTGACCGACTACAAAGGGGCAACATTACAATATCACGATGTAGCAAGAAAGATAGAGAAACTCCATATACTGTTCGAGAACAGCGGTATTAACTGTGGAGATAAGATTGCTATTTGTGGTAGAAACAGTAGCAACTGGGCCGTTGTGTTCATGGCTGTTTTGACCTATGGTGCAGTGGCCGTCCCCATACAAAACGAATTCACTCCCGACCAGATTTACCACATTGTAAATCACAGCGAATCCAAACTTTTGTTTGTAGGCGACGTGGTTTCAACCACGATTGAGCCAAACCAAATGCCCAATTTGGAAGGCGTGGTTTATATACCAGACTTTTCTATCATCGTTTCACGCTCTGAAAAGCTGACGTATGCACGCGAACATCTGAACGAAATATTCGGTCTGCGGTATCCCAAATACTTCCGTCCGGAGCACATTAAGTATTACGAAGACAAGAACGAAGACCTCGCACTCATCAATTATACCAGTGGTACCACAGGATTTTCAAAGGGAGTAATGCTGCCTTTTAGAACTTTATCGAGTAATCTAGAGGGACTTTCGGAGTCTATCTCCGGGCATATTCCAGCAGGAAGCAATGTGCTGAACATTTTACCTATGGCTCACATGTATGGTATGATGGCAGAGTTTATCTTGGAATTCTGCCATGGAAACCATCTCTTCTTCCTCACTCGCCTTCCCAGTCCCTCATTCATTCAGGAGGCAATGATGGAAGTTAAGCCGGCCATTGTGGTTGCCGTACCACTTATTCTTGAGAAGATTATCCGCAAAAAGATATTCCCACAGATTCAAAACAACAAGGTAAAGTTACTGTGGAGAATGCCTGTGATACAGAAAAGACTGAAAGAAAGAATCTGTCAAATGGTGAAAGATACATTTGGAGGCAACCTATATGAGATTATCATCGGTGGTGCACCCATGAACACAGAGATTGAAGCATTCCTTGTATCCATTGACTTTCCCATCACAATGGGTTATGGTACGACCGAAACTGCGCCCATGATAACCTATAGCGATTGGACTAATTTCGTGCCGGGTTCATGTGGAACGGTGGTCAAAAACATGGAGATAAAGGTGAAAAGCAGCGATCCGGAGAACATTCCGGGCGAGCTTATTACCCGTGGAGCAAACGTCATGGTGGGCTACTACAAGAATTTGGAAGCCACAAAGGCAGTACTAGACGATAATGGATGGTATCATACCGGCGACTTAGCGACCGTAAGTGCCGATGGACATGTCTTCATCAAAGGGCGTATCAAGAATATGTTGTTAGGCGCCAATGGCCAAAACGTATATCCTGAAGAAATAGAAGACAAGCTCAACTCGATGGCAATGGTCAGTGAAAGTCTCATCGTACAGAATGGCAACGCCCTTGTAGGATTGGTACATCCGGACTTTGAAGAAGCTGAGAGCATGGGCTTCTCCAACGAAGACATACAAAATATTATGGAGCAGAACCGCCAAGAGCTCAACTCTGTTTTACCCTCATTCTGCAAATTGTCTTCTATTAAATTACACGAAGAAGAATTTCAAAAGACACCTAAAAAGAGTATCAAACGGTATCTATATCAAAATATCGAATAATCTATGACAGGGAATATTCCAAGCTTTAACGCTTTAATTCAGAAAACAATAGTTGATCATTGGGAACAAGATGCATTGACCGACTTCAAAGGTATGACCTTACAATACCATGATGTAGCTAGAAAGATAGAAAAGCTGCACATCATGTTTGAGAACTGTGGTATCGAACGAGGCGACAAGATTGCAATTGCCGGTAGAAACAGTGCCAACTGGGCTGTAGCTTTCCTTGCTACACTTACTTACGGAGCCGTAGCTGTACCCATTCTACACGAGTTTACGGCCGACCAAATACACAATATCGTCAACCACAGCGAGTCGAAATTGCTCTTCGCAGGAGATGTTGTGACTACCGAGATCGACGCAACGAAGATGCCGGCATTGGAAGGTATCATCTATATACCGGACAATTCACTGATTCTTTCGCGTACAGATAAATTGACATACGCACGCGAACATCTGAACGAGATGTTCGGTAAGAAGTTCCCGAAGTACTATCGTAAGGAGCATGTCAACTACTATATAGAACAGAGTCCCGATGAATTGGCACTCATTAACTACACCAGTGGTACGACAGGATTCTCTAAAGGCGTAATGATTCCTTATCGTGCACTGTGGAGCAATTACGATTTTGCAGAGCATGTACTTGGTAGTCACCTCAAGAAAGGATCAAAAGTCATCAGCATTTTGCCTATGGCACACATGTATGGTATGTCGTTCGAGTTCCTATTTGAGTTCAACAAGGGATGTCATATCTATTACTTGACACGCATACCCAGCCCTGCCATCATTGCACAAGCATTCTCAGAGGTGAAACCGGACGTCATTATCGCGGTACCACTCATCATTGAGAAGATTATCAAGAAGAAGGTATTCCCGAAGATACAGAACAATAAGATGCGCTTGTTGCTAAACATGCCGATGGTTAGCAAGAAGGTAAAAGAGAAGATTTGCGACCTTGTAACCGATGCGTTCGGTGGCAAATTCTACGAAGTTATTATTGGTGGAGCCGCTCTAAACCAAGAAGTTGAGCAGTTTTTACAGCAAATCAAGTTCAAATATACAGTGGGCTATGGCGCCACAGAGTGTGCTCCCATCATCGCTTATGCCGATTATCAGACTTTCGTGCCGGGCAGTTGTGGTCGCAGTGTGGTCCATATGGATGTGAAGATAGACAGTCCCGACCCTGCCAATGTGCCCGGTGAAATTCTAGCCAGAGGCTTGAATGTGATGCTGGGATATTATAAAAATGAGGAAACTACCAAGCAAACAATCGACTCAGAGGGATGGTATCACACCGGCGACTTGGGGACAATGGACGAGGAAGGCAACATCTTCATCAAAGGACGTTCAAAAAATATGCTGCTAGGAGCGAATGGACAAAACATCTATCCCGAAGAAGTGGAAGACCAATTGAACTCCATGGCATTGGTAAACGAGAGTGTCGTGATACAAGATGGAGACAAACTGATAGGATTGGTTCACCCGGATTACGAAGAAGCCTCATCGCTATCGTTTAATAACGAAGACCTACAAAACGTGATGGAACAAAACCGTCAAGAGCTTAACCAAAAGCTACCATCATATTGTAAACTGTCGGCTATCGAGATACATGAGGAGGAATTCGAGAAGACACCAAAGAAAAGTATTAAGCGTTACCTCTATACTAGGTAATAAAAGAAAAAAGGATAAGGTTTTGCCTTATCCTTTTTTCTTTTTTATATCAATCGAGTAATGTTGAAGCTCTGACCCTTGAAAGCGTCTCAGGAGTCATTTGTAGATAGTTGGCAATATATACCAATGGCGCTCTCAACACTACCTGCGGATTCAATTTGCATATTTTCTTGTAACGTTCTTGCGCAGATTCAAATCTTACAAGATCGGCATGAACTTGCGATATTATCAAACTCTCTTCCAATATCTTGCGATATAAAATTTGAATATTGACATTGTGCAAGGCTACTTCTTCTAAACGATGCTTCGGAAGAGCATAAGCTATGGTTGGCTCTATGGCTTCTACTTGCAATTTGGTAGGCTCTTCCTTAAATAAACTCTCGATACACATGAAGATGGTACGGTCTTCACCAAGGTGTTCAGTGACCTCTTTACCGTTCTTAAAATAGAACTGTCGTATCAATCCACGGTCCACATAGTAGATGTTTCGGCACACTTCGCCCTCTTTAAGAATCATTTCATTCTTCGCAAACTTCATCGGTACTAAGATACTCTCTAATATATCAAGTTCATCATGAGTCATAGTACTGTATTTGCGAGCTAATTCTCGCGCTATATCACGGGGAGTATTAACTGGTTCTCTCATCTCAATGTCCTCTCTTCCTGATTATTCTACATATTTAAGAATGATTAATCCAACTTCAAAACGGCCAAGAACGCCTTTTGCGGAACTTCTACATTACCGATTTGCTTCATGCGTTTCTTACCTTTCTTCTGCTTCTCTAGCAATTTTCGTTTACGACTTACGTCACCTCCATAACACTTGGCTGTAACGTCTTTGCGCACACATTTAATCGTCTCGCGAGCCACAATCTTGGCCCCAATAGCTGCTTGTATGGCAATATCGAATTGCTGTCGCGGTATCAACTCTCTCAACTTCTCACACATTCTACGTCCCAATGTCACGGCATTGTCCTGATGTGTCAGTGTAGACAAAGCATCTACAGGCTCACCATTAAGCAATATATCGAGCTTGGCCAATTTAGATGGTCGGAACGAATCGATGTGATAATCAAACGAAGCATATCCTTTTGAGATGCTCTTAAGCTTATCATAGAAGTCTATCACTATCTCGCCGAGTGGCAACAGAAAATGTAATTCCACACGATTGCCGCTCACATACTCTTGTTTAAGGAGCTCGCCACGCTTATCAAGACACAAGGTCATGATAGGACCGATAAAGTTTGTATCTGTAATAATGGTCGCACGAATGTACGGTTCTTCGATATGTTCAATTAAAGTCTGGTCTGGTAAGCCTGAAGGATTGTGCACCTCGCGACTCTCTCCATGCTTATCGTACACCATATACGATACGTTTGGCACCGTCGTAATGACATCCATATTGAACTCTCTATCCAATCTCTCCTGCACAATCTCCATGTGTAGAAGTCCCAAGAAGCCGCAACGGAAACCGAACCCCAACGCAACGGAGCTCTCAGGCATAAATGTCAGCGACGCATCATTGAGTTGTAACTTCTCCAAAGAAGTTCGCAAATTCTCGTATTCCGATGGATCTATCGGGTAAACACCGGCAAATACCATCGGTTTAACCTCCTGAAAACCAGCGATAGAATGCTCGCATGGACGACTGACTTGGGTAATCGTATCACCTACTTTCACCTCTTTGGCATCCTTGATACCGCTGATGATGTAGCCCACTTCACCACATGTAATCTCCTTGCGAGGCACCATATCCATCTTGAGGACACCTACTTCGTCGGCCACATACTCCATTCCAGTATTAAAGAACTTCACTTTATCGCCTGCATGAATGGTTCCATTCTCTATCTTAAAGTATGCGATAATACCTCTAAAACTATTGAATACAGAGTCGAAAATCAATGCTTGGAGTGGTGCTTGAGCATCTCCTTCGGGATGAGGAACACGTGCTACGACTGCTTCCAATATCTCATTGACTCCTTCACCGGTCTTTCCTGAGGCACGAATGATTTCCTCCCGCTTGCAACCGATAAGGTCTATAATCTCATCTTCTACCTTTTCGGGCATCGCACTAGGCATGTCTATCTTGTTGATAACAGGAATTATCTCCAAATCATGCTCTATCGCCATGTATAAATTAGATATGGTTTGAGCCTGAACACCCTGTGTCGCATCTACAACCAACAATGCTCCTTCGCACGCCGCAATACTTCTAGACACCTCATAAGAGAAGTCTACGTGTCCCGGAGTATCTATAAGATTCAATACATACTGCTCTCCATTGCTTGCACGATAGTCCATCTGGATGGCATGACTCTTGATTGTGATACCACGTTCACGCTCCAAATCCATATCATCGAGCATCTGTCCACCTGTAATCTTAATGGTCTGCGTATACTCAAGCATTCTATCAGCGAGCGTAGATTTACCATGATCGATGTGTGCAATGATGCAAAAATTCCTTATGTTGTTGATATTACCCATTTAATAAGTGCGCTTTTAAAGTGCAAATATACAAAGATTTCATTAGATTATTCGTATATTTGTACAGAAATACAAACGAAACGATATGCAAGTTTCAACATATTTAGTCATCAGACGATGTGTGTTTATCATGGGTGCCATCGTAGTTCTTGCATCATGCCATGAGAGTTTAGAAGACCGTGCAGCCAGAGAAGCGAGTGAATACACTCGTAAATACTGCCCTACTCCGGTTGTCAACAACACTCGTACCGACAGTGTTGTATTCAATAAGCAGTCTAAAACTTATACTTACTACTGCTCGTTCACGGATAAATTTGACAATGCAAAGGTGATTCAAGATAACAATAAGAACATCACCGACGGACTCTTGAAAGCCATCAAAGACAATTCGGGTATCAAAATATATAAAGAAGCCGGCTTCAACTTCCAATATGTGGTTCACTCGGCACAAACTCCAAACACGGTATTATACCAACATAACTTCACCACAAAGGAATATAAATAATCTCAAACAATAAAAAGGGAAAAAGCATCTAAGCCTTTTCCCTTTCCTATTTCATACCTTAAGAGTTGTATTTTACTCCTCCGCAGGTTTCATATTCGTGTAAACGTTCTGCACATCATCGAAGTCTTCGAGGCGTTCTACCATTTTATCAATTGTCTCGCGCTCCTCCGGAGTAACGTCTTTCAAATCGTTTGGAATACGAGTAAACTCGGCAGAAGTAATCTCGAAGCCATTCTCTTCCAGATGTTTCTGAATATCTCCGAAGCTTGTTGGTTCACCATAGATGGTTACTTCGTTCTCTTCTTCATCCTCATCGAACTCATCTTCCACTCCAAAGTCAATCAAGTCGAGAATCAATTCTTCCATATCCAAGCCCTCTTTCTTCTTGAAAGAGAACACAGCCTTATGGTCGAACAAGAAGCTCAAAGAGCCCTGTGTCCCCATATTACCATTGAATTTATTGAATACAGAACGTACATCACCTACGGTACGGGTAGTATTGTCTGTCAAAGTATCAACAAAAACAGCTACTCCATGAGGTCCATAGCCTTCGTAAGTCACCTCTTTGTAGTCGCTGGTATCCTTGCCCATAGCGTTCTTGATAGCACGCTGAATATTATCTTTAGGCATGTTCTCACGCTTACAAGTAGCGATGATGGCACGCAAACGCGGATTATTCTCAGGCTCCGGACCACCGGCTTTAACAGCAATAGCGATTTCCTTACCTAACTTCGTGAACGTTCGAGCCATATGGCCCCATCTTTTTAGCTTTGCAGCTTTACGATATTCAAATGCTCTTCCCATTGGAATTCTATAATATAATTGTTTTTATAATGTTCTGATTATCTCAATTCTGCATTCAGTTTTGTTGTCAACTGATGTATCAACTTACTCATGATAGCCTCTATCTGCTTATCGTTCAGTGTCTTCTGCTCGTCTTGTAAGATGAAGTTAACAGCATAACTCTTCTTACCGGCAGGCAGATTCTTACCCTCATATACATCGAAGAGCTCTACCTTCTTCAATAGTTTCTTCTCTGTCTGTTGGGCAATTTGCTCTATCTGAGAGAACTCTACGCCGGCATCAACCAACAAAGCGAGGTCGCGACTTACAGCAGGATACTTGCTTATCTCTTGATATTCAAGTTTGTTTTTGCTCACGGCTTTCACCACTGCATCCCATTCTATATCAGCATAATATACTTCCGAATCGAGACCAAACTTCTTCTGCAAGGCCTTGATTAGGATACCTAACTCTGCAAGCACCTTACCACCACGGTTTTCAAGACGCAATCCATGAGAGAAGATATTATTCTCACTCTTCTTCATTACGACACTACCAGCCGGTACACCCAAACGATTGAAAATATTCTGTACATAAGCTCGCAACTCATAGAACGACATATCTTCATTCGGATGAATCCAACTGCCTTCTACATGCTTACCTGTCAGCCACAAGCCAAGGTGCGAACGCTGTACATAACCACGAATAGGAGCATCCTCGGTTTGGCGTTCTTTCTCGAATGTATAGCAATTACCAAACTCAAAGAATTTCAGATTAGTCTGCTTTCTATTCACATTTCGCACGAGACTTTCGAGTCCACCGAACAGCAATGTCTGGCGCATCACGCCCAAATCCGCACTTAGTGGATTCATCACCTTCACCGTGCGAGCCTCCGGATAAGCGTTAAGTTCCTGCTCTGTATAGTAAGCAGTCTTGCTCAACGAGTTGTTTAAGATTTCGTTAAAACCACATCCAACAAGCTGTTCGCCTATCAAATTCTCCAGTTTATGCTTGGTATCGCCATCACTGGCAACTGTCAACGAACTCTTCAACTGAGTAGGTATCTCGATATTATTATAGCCATAAATACGGAGAATATCCTCTACCACATCGCAAGGACGCTGTACATCCACACGATAAGCAGGTACTTGAAGCTTCAAGCCCTCTTCATCTTCGGACACAATCTCCATTTCCAAACTTGTAACGATACGCTTGATGGTATCTTTACCAATCTGCTTACCGATGAGACGATCGCAATATTCATACTTCAACTCTACATCAAAGCCCTTGATAGGTTCAGGATAAACATCCTTAATTTCCATAGACACCTTGCCACCAGCCAACTCTTTACAAAGAATAGCAGCTTGTTGGAGTGCATAAATAACTCCATTAGGGTCTATACCACGCTCAAAACGGTAGCTGGCATCCGTACTCAAACCATGGCGGCGTGCACTCTTGCGAATCCATGTAGGATGGAAATAAGCGCTCTCCAACACCACATTGCGTGTTGTCTCGTATGTTCCACTACCCCTTCCACCAAAGATTCCGGCTATACACATAGGATCTTCGGCATTGCAAATGCTCAAATCGTGCTCGCCCAATTCGTGTTCCTCGCCATCCAGTGTCACAAACTTAGTACCTTCTGGTTGCGTGCGAACTACGATCTTGTGCCCTTTTACCATGTCGGCATCAAAGCAATGCATGGGTTGGCCATAAGCCATCATGACATAATTGGTAATATCTACTATATTATTAATAGGACGAAGACCTATCACGCTCAATTTATTCTTCAACCACTCTGGACTTTCCTTCACCTCGCAGTCGCTGATGCTCACACAAGCATAACGCTTGCAAGCATCCGTATTCTGTATCTCCACGTCAATGGGCAGATCGTGGTTGTCTACTTGGAAAGCTGATGTATCAGGACGATGCAGACTGGTTTCATACCCATTCTGCAACAACCAAGCATACAAATCACGAGCCACACCATAATGACTCAACCCGTCGCTGCGGTTAGCAGTGATATCTACCTCTATTAACCAGTCACTTTCTAGATGATAATATTCTGCAGCAGGCATACCCACCGGTGCATCTTCGGGCAACACGATGATACCATCGTGAGATGTTCCCACTCCGATTTCATCTTCAGCACAAATCATTCCCAATGATTCTACACCACGCAATTTACTCTTTTTGATGGTGAACGAGTCGTCACCATCGTAAAGCACGCACCCCAAATCGGCTACGATAACCTTTTGTCCGGCTGCCACGTTGGCTGCTCCACATACGATTTGCTGTGGCGCTTCCTTGCCTAAGTCTACTGTAGTAACGTGTAAATGGTCACTGTTTGGATGTGCCTCACAGGTCAACACCTTACCAACAAACAAGCCTTTCAGCCCTCCTTTGATGGTTTGTACCTCTTCTAGTGAACCGACTTCAAGTCCACAAGAAGTCAACGCGTCCGCTGTCTCTTGAGGAGTGAGATTAAAATCGACATATTCTTTAAGCCATTTATAAGAAATATTCATTATATAATGATTTTTATGTATACTCAAAAACGTTGCAAAAATACGAAAAAATCAGCACTTTGCAAAAAGTTTTCTACTGTAATACTGCCCCGAAAAACATTTTTATGAGTCAATAAATCGCATCAATAAATCTACGACACCACTCTGCCCATACTTTCCTACGTTTAATGTCAAATCGTAGTTGTGCACATCATACCACTCGTGCCCTGTGAAAATCTTGGTATAAAGTTGTCGCGTATAGTCGTTATCGTCTATCATCTGCATAGCCTTTTGCTCGTCTACACCATATCGTTCCATGATACGCCGAACTCTATAATCACGCGAAGCATGCACAAACAGCTTCAAAACGTTAGGCGTATCCTTGAAAATATCAAATCCACAGCGACCTATTATCACGCAAGATTCACGACTAGCTATCTCGCTCATGGCCTTACCTTGAGCAAAAAACAATTGTCGAGACGTGATATCGCGAGGGGTAACATGATACTCGTTCATAGCCATAAACGACTGATAGAAGTGTGTAAAGTCGTCCCACCAAGATGGGCGGCGCTGCTCCAAAGCCTCAGCCTCTTCTTTAGACAGGCTGAACCTATCGGCCACAGCCTGTAACAGCTGCTTGTCTATCAACTTCACTCCGAGCCTTTGAGCCAGCTCTTCACCAATAGCATGCCCACCACTACCAAACTCTCGATTTATCGTAATAATAAATTTTTCGTTCTTATCCATAGCTTTTAGTATTAGTTCCACATTCGGTTGCTCTACGCAAATATAACGAATAAATCGTTAGAATGCAACGATTACGATTCAAGTTTCTATTTTTCCATGTGTAAACAAATTGTATTTACCACAGAACTCAATAACTTATAAATCCATAAACTTAAAAACTAACCTCACTGCAAGGGCTTCGCAGCATCGCTGCATCGACTCTTCAACATCGCTGCAAAAGCCAAACAGCAAGACTGCCAAGGCCTTGCAGCATGGTAAAGAGTGATGAGTTAAGAGTGAGAAGTGATGAGTTGAAAGGGAAAAAGTAAAGAGACAAGAAATAAAAGCACGATAATCAAAGAGAGAAAAATCACACCATTACGATGCTGTATTCGGATTTTTTGCGTAAGTTTACAAAATACATTAACATAGTTTTAGAATAAGAGTTATGAGATTATCAGGTAGACGCGAGAGCAACAACGTTGAAGATCGCAGAGGAATGAGCGGAGGTGCCAAGGCTGGTATAGGTGGTATAGGAGGTATTATCCTCATTGCCATCATCACATTCATGTCGGGTGGCAACCTTGGCGATGTCGTTAACAACGTCGTACAACAAGGAGGATTGGAACAATTACAAGATCAGACCTCACCAAGAGAGGAACAATCGTTCGCTCCGGAAGAGCAGGAATTAGCTAAATTCTCACGCCAAATCCTTGCAGGAACAGAAGATGTATGGACCGAAGTGTTCCAAAAGATGGGGCGTAAATACACACCTCCTACGCTTGTACTGTTCACCTCACAAGTTCAAAGCGCTTGCGGTAACGCATCGGCATCGGTAGGTCCGTTCTATTGTTCGGCCGACCAAAAGCTTTATATAGACCTTTCGTTTTTCTCACAGATGAAGAGTCAACTAGGGGCTGAGGGCGATTTCGCCTACGCTTATGTCATAGCCCACGAGGTAGGACACCACGTAGAACACCTATTAGGAACACTCGGCAAAGCCCATCAAGCCATGAACTCGATGAGTAAAGCCGATGCCAATAAGGTAAGCGTACGACTGGAACTATTGGCAGACTACTATGCGGGCGTATGGGCACACTATGACAACGAAGAATACAACAGTCTGGAAGAGGGTGATTTAGAAGAGGCTATTAACTGTGCACAGGTAATTGGAGACAACTACTTGCAAGAAAAAGCACGTGGATATAGTCAACCGGAGAGTTTCACCCACGGAACTAGCAAGCAACGCATGAAATGGTTGAAACTCGGTATTGAGACCGGTGATATGAATACGACTACATTTGATAAGTCGGATGCAGAATTATAAGGGCATTATCGTAATTTAGCTAAAATACTAAGCTACAAAACTATTGGGGATTAAACGAATTTGTCTACATATAAAAAAGAAAAGACTAAACTCGTTTAACTCCCATTTTCATTTTATTCGTAGTCATCTATGACGCTGTTCATAAAGTCCATCATGGGCTTGGCAACCTTGAATACCTTCACACTCTCAGCTATCCAATTCTCCTTTTCAAACAGGGTAGCCGGCACATATTGCCAACACACATAATCTTTCATGCGTAGATAAGGTACTAATTCCGAATCACGAGGAAATCCTTTCGGTGCAGTCTTCAGACGAGTCATGCCGAATCCTTTGCCCGACTTCACCTCCATATCACCCTCATTGGCGTAGCCGAAGGTCTTGACAAAGGCACCATTCTCCACACACTTGAGCCATGCCTCGGTATTACCAAGAATCTCATTGCGACACGAGGTAAGTATATTGGTAGGCAACCAATATGCTCCACTGGCAAGCATACAGCCATCCGGAGCTATATGGAGATAATAACCGGCATGGAGACTCTTCTTTCCTTTGGCACTGACATAAGCTCCGAAATGAGTCTTGTACGGACTCTTATCCTCACTGAAACGTGTATCTCGATAGAAGCGATAGGTACAATCTTTAGCCGTCAGATAACTAATTGAAGGGTCAAACTTGGCTATTGCCAAAATAAGTTGGTCTACACTCTGCTCGAAATCAGCTTTACAGGCCTCGTATTCTGCTTTGTGTTCTTGAAACCACTCGCGATTATTATTGGCTGCAATGGCCTGCAAAAACTTATTGATTCTCCTTATATCCATACATTATTTATTCTAATTTACTTCCTTCCAACAGTTTAGGACAGAACGAATCGAATGGACACACTTCGCATTTAGGACGTGCACTCTGGCACACATAGCGTCCATGCAGCAACAACCAGTGATGTGCATTGGGTATATCCTCGTCGGGTATGCTCTTCATGAGGACTTGCTCAACCTTCAAAGGAGTGTTAGCCGTCTTGGGGACGAGCCCTAGTCGATGGCTCACCCGATAGACATGGGTATCAACAGCCATTGTTGCACGACCAAACCAAACGGCTTGAAGCACGTTAGCAGTCTTACGCCCCACTCCCGGAAGTTTCACTAAATCAGTCATTTCGCTAGGTACTTCTCCGCCGAAATCGCTCACTATCATACGCGACATCTCTACCAAATGCTTGCTTTTGGCATTGGGATAAGACACACTTCGCACATATTCGAACACCTCTTCGGGCTCGGCTTGCGACATGGAGCGGGCATCCGGATAGTGGCGGAAGAGTTCCGGAGTCACCTCATTGATACGTTTATCGGTGCATTGTGCACTGAGCAATGTGGCAACGAGCAGTTGGAAAGCACTGCCGAATTGCAATTCTGTGCCCACACTAGGCTTCTCGCGACGAAAATAATCGAGTATATACTCGTATCGTTCTTTTCTTGTCATAATACAAAAGTACAAAAACAAATGACAGCAAGCACTGATTATAGACAAAAAAAAAATACCCTCTCGAAACGAGAAGGTATTTAATATTTAGAAATTGTTTCTTACTTTTTATCAGCTCCAGCCTTTACTGTAGACTTGTAAGCTTTGTTCAAACCTGCAATTACCTCGTTGGTAATATCGTATGCCTTGTCTGCATAGAGTAGGTTATCACCGGCCTTACTCAAGATAATGCTGTACTTCTTATCTTGATTGTAAGTCTTCAGATAGTTCTGAATGCTATCGCGTAAAGCCTTATTATACTTATCGGTCTCTACTTGAAACTCACTACTTAGACGCTGATTAAGAGCCTGTAAGTCGTTGTTCTGCTTCTGAAGACCGGCTTGGATAGCCTCAGCCTGCTCACGAGTGTAAGCATTCTGCTGTACTTTTTGCTGGAAGTTGGCAGCCGCAGCCTGCAATTGCTGGTTCTTGGAAGCCAATGTATTCTGAATATTCTGCCCCTTCTTCTGAAGGATAAGAGAGAATTCTTTGCAGAACTTATATTGTGTCATGATACTATCTACTTCTACATAAGCTATCTTCAAGCTTGTAGGAGCAGGCTGAGAAGCCTCAGCTTTGTTATCTACTTTAGGAGCTGACTGATTACATGAAGTCATGGCAAGAATTGCTGTAGCAGCAAGAGCCATATTGAGAAAGATGTTTTTCTTTTTCATTTGTATTTTATTTAATTATGATTCTTAATATGCCTTGTTCGCAGCTCTAGCCTCTTTGTCCTGATCTACGACGCAATGAATACCTTGTTTACGCAAGGCAGCACTGTCATGGATATGCTGAGAAGCAAACTTTCCGTTCTTCTTAAATATCAATTTCACGCTCAACAAAGCTATAGAGATAGCAATTATTAACACGCTCATTAATAATGTTTGTACCATTTTTATTACTTTTGCAGAATAAGATGTACCCTTTTAGTACGTCGCAAAGGTAATATAAAACCATAAAAGGACAAAATAAAATAACATAATTAAATGAATAAAAACGAATTAAAGCCTGCACACATTTTTGAACAGTTTGCAAAAATAAATCAGATTCCGCGTCCCTCGAAACACGAGGAGAAAATTATAGAGTATTTAAAAGAGTTTGGTAAGAGTCATGGACTAGCTACCAAGGTCGATGAGATAGGCAACGTGCTAATATCTAAGCCGGCAACCAAGGGCTACGAAGACCGCGACACCATCATCCTACAAAGCCACATGGACATGGTATGTGATAAATTGGTGGATGTAGACTTCAACTTCTTGACCGACCCTATACAGACTTATGTCGATGGAGATTGGCTCACAGCTAAGGGCACAACGCTCGGTGCTGACGACGGTATCGGGGTGGCTATGCAGTTAGCAGTGCTAGAAGACGACCAAATAGAGCACGGTCCACTAGAATGTCTCTTTACTCGTGACGAGGAAACCGGTCTTACCGGCGCCCACGGATTGGCTGCCGGATTCATGACTGGAACCCAATTAATCAATTTGGATTCAGAAGACGAGGGATTGATATTCGTCAGTTGCGCGGGTGGCCAAACCACACATGCCAAGTTTAAGTTTGACCGTGAGGATGCTCCGGAGGGCTACTTCTTCCTAGAGGCATCGCTAAAGGGACTGACAGGCGGGCACTCCGGGGACGATATTAACAAGAAACGAGCTAATGCCATCAAAATTTTAACTCGCTTCTTATACCTTACCAACGAGAAATATGGACTGCGTTTAGCTTCTTTCAATTCAGGAAAAATGCACAATGCTATCCCTCGTGACGGCAAGATTATATTCGCTGTCAAGAGCGATATGAAGGAAAATGTAAAGGCAGATTGGAATGTTTTCGTATCGGAAGTGGAAGAAGAGTTCCACGTAACCGACCAAGCGATGCAGTTTGCCATGTCAAGTACAGACGCCGTAAAGGTGCTACCTCAGGACATTTCCAATAAGTTCATCTTGGCCATGCAAGCCATTGACAACGGAATATTCACCATGTGCCAAGACGAAGCCATCTCTTGGTTGGTCGAAACATCAAGCAATGTTGCGAGTGTACAGACTTCTGACAACGAGATTTACGTCGTTGCAAGCCAGCGTAGTAACGTAATGAGCAACTTAGAGAATATGACCAATACTGTCAAAGCGGCATTCCAATTGGCCGGTGCAGAACTTACCGTCACCGATAAGTACCCTGCTTGGAAGATGAATCCAGACAGTAAATTGACCAAAACCGCTGTAGAAAGCTACAAGAGATTATTTGGTAAAGAACCGAAAGTACTGGGTATCCATGCAGGTTTGGAATGCGGACTGTTCTCAGAGAAGTATCCTAACGTAGATATGGTGAGCTTCGGCCCAACTCTTCGCTACGTCCATACACCCGAGGAACGCCTCTATATTCCAAGCGTACAGATGGTTTGGGATCATTTGATAGACATTCTCAAGCATGCAACTAAAAAATAAGACTGTATCATACATGGCCATTGCCTTCATAGCAATGGCTCTTTCCTCATGCGGAATGAAGCATCGGGCAAAGGGTTTGGTAGAAAATTACTTGGCCAATAACCTCGTAAACCAAGACATTGCAGCCCTTACGGTCTCTGATGTAGACTCTTCTTTCTACATCACACCGGCTGTCATCAAACGCATGGAAACGAATATTGCAACGCAAAAATCATTCAAGAAAGGCGTCAAATTCAAGACTTCGCCCAATAAAAAAGTGCTCTTCGTACGGGCAAAATATGTCAATGGGACAGACACTTTGAAGCAAACGTTCTATTTCGATGACCAATTGACAACGGTTATTGCTTGCAAAAACAACTAAACAACAATCCCTCGATGAAGCGAAATGCACATCGAGGGATTGTTGTTTTTATGAAGCCAGCATCCGACGCACGTACTGTCGCACCTCTTTTCGGGCTGTTCCAAGTCTGTTTTCAACGCTCTTATAGTTCATATGTAATGTTTGGGAGATTTCAGATACTTGTAATCCCTCGTATAGACTCATTCTATAGATGTGTCGGTGCTTGTCGCTCAAGCGGGCAATACCCTTCTCCAGTATCTCCCCTATTTCATTTATCGAATATACAGAGACCGGATTACTTTGGCATCCCTGCCATGCTAGATAGTGTTCGTATTCCTCTACATAGCGTAAATGACGCCAATAATCATATATCAGATTGCGGGCTACCGTGTAGACAAGACTCGGTAATGTGATAGCTGTAATCATCTTGCCTATTGACAATATCTTTAAGAAGACATTCTGAACAATGTCTTCCGATGTTTCTTGACTCAATGAATGCTTGCATACAAATGCTAGTAGTTCGTCGTAGTGCTGAGTATAGTAATCAGCTATTAGGTTGTTTGTTTCTTTTAGATTCTCCATGATTAACGCATTACATTGGAGTTGAATAGCTATTGCAAAGATAGTATTTTTTCTAGACGGCTCACACAGAAAACCATTAATTCTATTTAAATGAATCAATTTGATATATTTTTCTAACATTTAATATAATGTAGGCATACGGTATCTAACAGATAGCAAACCAATTTGGCACAGTCTTTGCATGGAATGAGTAGAAAACACTAAACTATATTGTATTATGCAAAAAGGAAATATCGGGGTTACAACAGAGAATATATTCCCTGTCATCAAAAAATTTCTCTATTCTGATCATGAAATCTTCCTTCGCGAGATGGTCAGCAACGCTGTTGATGCCACACAAAAGATTAAGACTTTGGCCGAAAAAGGAGACTTTAAAGGCGAGTTGGGCGACCTTACCGTACAAATAAAACTAGATACTGAGAAGGGAACCTTGACTATTAGCGACCGTGGTATCGGCATGACCGAAGACGAGATAGATAAATATATCAACCAAATTGCTTTCTCCGGCGTCAACGACTTCCTCGATAAGTATAAGGATAACGCCAATGCTATCATCGGACACTTTGGACTTGGCTTCTATTCCAGCTTCATGGTGAGCAAGCAAGTAGAAATTATTACCAAGAGCTATAAGGAAGGTTCAAAGGCTGTTAAGTGGAGTTGCGATGGCAGTCCGGCCTATACTATAGAAGAGTTAGAGAAAGTTGACAGAGGTTCCGACATCATTTTGCACATCGACGACGACTGCAAAGAGTTCTTAGAGAAGAATAAGATACAAGAACTACTGAACAAATACTGTCGCTTTATGCCTGTTCCAGTAGCCTTCGGAAAGAAGAGTGAATGGAAAGATGGTAAGATGGTAGACACCGAAGAAGACAATGTCATCAACAACATTGAGCCACTTTGGACCAAAACTCCGTCTACATTGAAGGATGAAGACTATAAGAACTTCTATCGTGAACTGTATCCTATGCAGGACGAACCTTTGTTCTGGATTCACCTGAATGTGGATTATCCTTTCAATCTGACGGGTATCTTGTACTTCCCGAAGATCAAAGCGAACATCGAATTACAGCGCAACAAGATTCAATTATATTGCAATCAGGTATTCGTAACCGACCAAGTAGAAGGTATCGTACCTGAATTCCTCACCTTGCTGCACGGTGTAATAGACTCTCCGGATATACCTTTGAACGTGAGCCGCAGTTATCTCCAAAGCGATGCCAACGTCAAAAAGATTTCTACTTATATCACTAAGAAGGTAGCCGACAGACTACAAAGCATCTTCAAAGAAGACCGCAAGGCATACGAAGAGAAGTGGGACGACCTCAAAATCTTCATCCATTACGGTATGTTATCACAAGAAGACTTCTACGACAGAGCCAAAGACTTCGCCTTATTCAAGGATGTAGACAATAAATACTACACTTACGAAGACTACAAGACACTTATCAAGGACAACCAAACAGATAAAGATGGCAACTTGGTATATCTGTACACAAATAACCAAGAAGAGGAATATACCTATATCCAAGCAGCTAAGCAGAAAGACTACAACGTACTGTTGCTCGATGGACAATTGGATTCTCCGATGGTTTCCATGCTGGAACAAAAGTTTGAAAAAAGCCGTTTCACTCGTGTAGATGCCGATGTCGTTGACCGCCTCATCGTTAAAGAAGACAGCAAGAAAGTCGAACTAGAAGAGGAAAAGCGTGACAATTTGTCACAAGTATTCAAGTCGCAGATGCCTCAAATAGGCCAAGCCGACTTCCAAGTAGAGGTACAAGCACTCGGACAAGAAAGCCAACCGGTGCTCATCACACAGAGCGAATACATGCGCCGAATGAAAGAAATGAGCAAGTTCCAAGCCGGTATGAGCTTCTATTCACAGATGCCCGACAGCTACACCATCGTACTCAACAGCGACCATGCACTCGTTAAGAGTATCTTGGAAGACTGCGAAAACAAAACTACAGAGGCCTTAAAACCCATTGTCAGCGAACTCAAAGGCTTGCAAGCACGTCTCGCTGCCCTCCATCAGAGCCAATCCGGCAAGAAACCGGAGGAAATTACACAAGACGAGAAAGACGATGTTAAGAACACAGAGGAAAGTATTTCCAACGAAAAGAAGAAAAAGACAGAGGTCATTGCCAACTATGCAAAGGACAATTCTATCGTACATCAGTTGATAGACCTAGCTCTTTTGCAAAATGGAATGCTTAAAGGACAGGCTCTAGATGCCTTTTTAAGACGTTCTGTGGAACTTATCAAATAAAAAGTAAGCGAAAATTTGGTGGTACAAAATAAAGTTACTACCTTTGCATTCGCAAATTAAGAACGGGGCTCCGTAGCTCAACTGAATAGAGCATCTGACTACGGATCAGAAGGTTCCGGGTTTGAATCCCAGCGGAGTCACCACTCTTCTTAATAGCAATACTTATGGATTGGCTTCGTAGCTCAACTGAATAGAGCATCTGACTACGGATCAGAAGGTTCCGGGTTTGAATCCCAGCGAAGTCACAAAAAGAGACGAGCATCAGCCCGTCTCTTTTTTGTTATTATATCATCTATACCTTTACGCAAATCTTAATCGCAGACTATTCAACACCACACTCACACTAGAGAAAGCCATCAAAGCGCTTGCCCACATCGGAGTGATTTGGAAATCGATACCAAATAAATGGAGAATACCGGCCGCCAACGGTATACATACGATATTATAGACAAACGCCCAGAACAGATTCTGCCATATCATACGTACCGTTTTCTTGCTCAATCGAATGGCTTCCGGTATACGTTGCAAATCGTCAGTCATCAAAGTCACTTGCGCTACATCCATGGCTACGTCCGTACCGCGCCCCATGGCCACACTCACATCGGCCAAAGCCAATGCTTGAGTATCGTTGATGCCGTCGCCAACCATAGCCACGCGCTTTCCCTCGACTTGTAGCTTACGCACCAAATTCTCCTTATCCTGCGGCAATACCTTACTATAATAATGCTTAATACCAGCCTTCTCGGCCCAGTAATGAGCCGCCTCTTCCTTGTCACCACTCATCATATACACCTCGACACCCATATCTTGTAATTCTTTCATCGCCTCACACGCATTAGGTTTCAGTGTCTCTCGCTCTTCCAAAGGCAGGTCGTCGGCCTTCGTGAAATCTATATTTTGATTTGGAATCGTAATGGTACCTGTCTTATCTATCACCATAACATCCACCATTCGCATACTTTCTAGGGCTGTTGCATCCTTGATGAGCACATTTTTCTGCGCTGCTTTCCCTATACCAACCATCAAAGCTGTCGGCGTAGCCAATCCCATAGCACACGGGCATGCTATCACCAACACTGCCACAGCCGACAAAATGGCCTGTGGAAGAGCAGCATTGCCCCCTACAGCCCACCATATTATAAAAGTTAGCAGGGCTATGGAAGCCACTACCGGAACAAAGATAAGAGCAACTTTGTCGACGATTCGCTGCACAGGAGCCTTACTTCCTTGAGCCTCTTGCACCATCTTGATGATGTGAGCCAAGGCCGTATTCTCCCCTATCTGGCGTGCCCGGAAGCGCAATTTGCCCTGTTGAAGTATCGTACCAGCCAACACTTTGCTCCCCATTTGCTTGAGAGTAGGTGTTGGTTCGCCCGTTATCATCGACTCATCTACGTATGCTCCACCTTCCAACATGAAGCTATTAGCCCATGTCACATCGCCATCTACCGGTACTTTCTCGCCCGGATGCACCTCCAACACATCGCCCACGGTAATGGTAGAGATAGGAACTTCCTCTATCTCCTCACCTTTTACCACATGAGCAGTCTTGGGCGCGAGTCCCATCAAAGTCCGAATACTCCCGGCCATACCATTCTTTGCCCTCTCTTCCAAGAGTCGACCGGTGAGTACAAATGTGATAATCATCACCGAGGCGTCAAAATATGTGTGCCATTCAATGCCTCGCGTGCCCCACACCGTCGCACCCCAAAAGGTGTTGAACACACTAAAAAGAAAAGCAATAGAGGTACTCAACACCACCAACGTGTCCATATTAGCTGCCCTATGACGTATCTGTTTGAATGCCGAGACAAAAAATCCACGACCACAATACACAAAGTTGGCCAAGGCAAGAAGCATGGCTACTTGATTGGCAGCGCTGCGATTATTGATAACTATCCACCCCATAGAGACCGACATCACCAATAGCGAGAATATCCATGATAGTATTGTCTTACGTAACAACAATTGATATTCGCGTCGTTCAATCTCAACGACACTGCGGTCTGACTCGATAATCATATCGTAACCAATAGCATTGAGCTCACTCTTCATCTTTTCGAGCGAGATGACTTGCGGGTCGTACTCCACCAAAGCCGAACGACTGGGCAATAACACCGATGCCATACTGATGCCTTCAAGTGCATTCAACCTTCGCTCCACATTGGCCGAACAAGCCGAGCAAGCCATACCGACAACCGGAATCGTTCGTTTTTCCATACTCGGTTCTCCTATCCTACAAACTCATAGCCGGCATTATCGACAGCCGCCTTGATATTATCAATTGCCACCAGAGCCTCATCAAAATCAACCATCAAACTCTTTGCTTCCAAATTAACCTCAGCACGAGCTACTCCGATAATTGCCTTTACTGCATTCTCTACATTAGCTTTACAATGTACACACTTCATACCATTCACTTGAAACGTCTTATTCATAACTTCCTCGATTTATTATTAAACAATGTTTTAGACAGAAAAGCGTAAGAAGCAAGAATGTTATTCTTCTCATCTATATTCTTCTGTTGCTACAAAGATACTAGATATATCCCCCATTTATGTTACGTTATTATGGATATAGTTTATAATATTCTGCCAACAAAGATTATATAGACTCTCAAACTTGCCTATTTGTCAATTCGTCTACTTCATAACTACGAAACTGCAACGGCTCAGCAATTTTGCTGAAGTGGCTTGGCAGGAATACTGAAAAGCCTAGGCAGCAATGCTGCCAAGCCCTTGCAGCCATTTGAGCATTTAAGTTTGTGAGTTTATTAGTTATTAAACTGGAAGAATAACCATCCACTTTGATTTGCCTATTTCCGCAAGTCTATGTATCTTTGTGACAAGATGGAGACAATATTATATATTAAAAATATGGTTTGCGATCGCTGCGAGATGGCAGTATCGCAAACTCTTCAAAACCTTTCCCTGCACCCTTTAAGTGTGGAATTAGGCGAAGTACACATTAGCAATACATTAACTGATGAGCAGAAAGCAACACTCCGCAATCGATTGGAAGCCTTAGGTTTTGAATTACTCGATGACAGACGCCAGCAGACTATCGAACAAATTAAGTCAGCTATTATAAAATTGGTTCATTATACCGATAGCAACAGAAATATGAACTTGAGCGACTATCTGGCTCACCAACTGCATAGCGACTACAGTTTGTTAAGTAAATTGTTCAGTGAAGTGACCGGACTGACCATCGAGCGCTACTACATCATGCAGCGTATTGAACGTGTAAAAGAGTTGATAAAATACGACCAACAATCTCTTACAGAGATAGCCAACCTGTTGGACTATTCCAGTGTGGCCTATCTAAGCAGTCAATTTAAAAGCGTAACCGGTATGACACCAACCCAATTCAAAGCATTGAAAAAGAATACAAGGAAAGGATTGGATAAAATATAAGGAGCAAAGCATCCTACTTAATCACTCTCCCAAAGAAAGAGGTAATATGAATGAGAAATCATCTCTTAGGAAAAAACTCACGATAAGTATAAATCATGACGGGCACAGTAATCAAGAATGAACAAGCATCACTCCATGCCTGACACATCTCTACACCTTTCAAACCAAAAAAGAAAGGAAGCATTAGAATAAGCGGGACAAAGAACAAGCCCTGTCGAGCAGCGGCCAATATATTAGCACGAAGCGGTTTCCGGCATGTTTGAGTAAGCATATTGCTCGTCACTATCACCGCCAATAAAGGTAATGTGACCAATTGCCAATTGAGTGCCACAGTACCTATTGCAATCACATCAGGTTCGTTACGGAACACAGCTATCACATCATTACTAAACAAAAAACAAATAATAGAAAAGACCAAAAGGAACATCGTGCCCACTTTCACCGTAAATCTGTAGGCACTCCACAACCGCTTGTAGAGCTTAGCACCATAGCAGAAACCACAAAGAGGTTGGAATCCCTGTCCCAAACCTATGACAGCCGACATCACAAGCATCGTTATTCGACTGACGATACTCATGGCTGCAATGGCTGCATCGCCATATCTACCTGCCACAACATTCAATGAAATCGTAGCAACACAACCTAATCCCTGTCTAGACAACGAGGGAGAGCCTCCATAGAATATCTCTTTCAAAGCCGTACGAGAGGGAGAGAAGTTTCTCAAACGAATACTGATATTCTGCGAACGATGGGTCATATGGAGAAGAATACAAAAACTTACAGTCTGTCCTATAACCGTAGCGACCGCAGCTCCGGCCACTCCCATATCGAAGACAAATATAAATAGAGGATCGAGCAACACATTGATAAGAGCACCGGTGACGATACCATACATGGCTAGACGTGCATTTCCCTGCAATCGCATTTGATTATTGAGCGTCAACGACGACGTTAGCAGAGGGGCACCAAGTAAGATAATACCCATATAGCGTTCGGAATAAGGCAGAATAGTAGGCGTGCTACCAAGCCATATACAGAACTGCGTGAGCAACAACTCACCTATCACAAGGAATACAAGACCGAAAAATAGCGATAAAAAGAACCCGGTGCTGGCCATTCGCTCGGCATTCTCTATACGCTTAGCCCCTAACTCTCTAGAAATATAATTGCCCGAACCATGCCCAAAGAAGAAGCCAAAAGCCTGAATAAAAAACATGACAGAGAACACAATGCCTACCGCTGCTGTGCTTTGTGTATCGATTTGTCCCACAAAAAACGTATCGGCAATATTGTAAAGACTGGTAACCAGCATACTTACAATTGTAGGAAGAGCCATCGTTATAATCACACGATGGATGGGAGCCTCGGTCAAATATGTATAATTATCTTGAATCATCATTGTTTATCTGCATATTAAAAGGACGTCACAGGATGTGACGTCCCACAGAAAGACAGGTTGGAGGACCTGTTCTTGTTAGTCCTGAATTCCTCCTTTACCTAATCTAGGACCTATTGTAGCTTAAAAGCTATTTTTTACAAAACACAAAGTCATCCTGTACTTTCATTAAGTTGCAGTCCTCTTTAGGACAAATGTTCTTCACGGTTCACATCACGACTGATTGTGTAACCGTTTGCTTGATGTGTAGCCAATACCAACACTTCGGCAATCTGTACATGTTCTGGGGCTGATGCAGCATAGAATGCCACGTCGGCGATATCATCTCCGTTCAAAGGATGAATCCCCTCGTATACATGCTTTGCTTGTTGCTGATTCCCATGGAAACGTACAACGCTGAAATTAGTCTCTACTAATCCCGGCTTGATATTGGTTACTCGCACGCAAGTATCTACCAAATCTACCCGTAAACCATCGGTCAAAGTCTTGACAGCAGCTTTAGTTGCGCAATATACATTGCCTCCGGCGTATGCCACATCACCTGCTACACTACCAATATTGATGACATGTCCACGATTTCGCTCTACCATTCCGGGTACAATCAGACGTGTCATGGTGAGCAAACCCTTGATATTGGTATCTATCATTGTCTCCCAATCGTCTTCATCGCCCTCATATTCTTTGGTCAAACCCAAAGCCAAACCAGCATTATTGATAAGAACATCGACAGTTTTCCAATCTCCATCCAACGACTCTACTGCTGTCTTTGCCGCCTGACGGTCGCGCACATCAAACTTCAACAGTCTGACTTCTGCACCATCTTCTTCTAACAAAGCCTTTAACCTCTCTAACCTTTGCTCATTACGCCCTGTCAATATCAATCGGTAACCACCTTGTGCGAACTTGCGAGCACATGCCTCACCGATTCCACTGGTAGCACCTGTAATTAAAACTAGTTTAGTATTCACTTAATCTGTATTTTATTTTTAAAAAAGATACTCTTAGTTTTATTCTAAAATATTTTATTACAAACATAATAAAAATATAGATACGCGATTCTAAGCTTAACATTATTTAACAAAATAACAATATTTTCGAGAGACGTGAATTCAACAAGCAAGTGCAAATTTACTTAATTAGTTCGTAAAAGCACTCATGTGGTGTTCTAAATTCTAATTTCTTTCTTGGTCTCATGTTAATTTTCTTTGAATACTTTGTTATTTGTTGATGACTGACATGCTCAAACGTTTCTTTTTTTGGCACGTATTGTCTAATCAGTCCGTTAGCATTTTCTATAGCCCCTTTCTGCCATGAAGCGTATGGGTCAGCAAAATAGACGGTGACACCAAGGCTTTTGCTTATCATTTCATGGCAAGCGAATTCTGTACCGTTGTCCGTTGTAATAGACTTGACATGCTCTTTGAATGGAGATAGCAAATGTATTACAGTGCGTGCTAACTCCTTGGCATTCTTTCCCTTTTTAAGTTTTCTCATAAATAGTATATTTGTACTGCGTTCTATCAGTGTCACAATAGCACCATGATTTCCTCTTCCAACAATTGTATCCATCTCGAAGTCCCCAAAGCGTTTTCCGTCAACTTCAGTAGGTCTCTCGCTGATACTTGTTCTATTGGGTATGGATATACGTCTGCTACCAACAGGCTTGGCACGATGCTTTAGCTTGTGACGACAGAGTTTATATAGTGTTCCACCTTTTGCCTTGTCCTTACGTATCATACGATATATGGTTTCATGGCTAATATACTTGCCTTCCTTAGCCAATACACCAGATATTTGTTCCGGAGACCATTCTTCTGTGATAAGAAGACGTTTCGCCTCATCCATAACATCCTTTTTGATTTATTACTGTCCGGTAAACCTTTTCCACATATAAAAGTTAAGGGCTAAAATCCGTATTTGGATTTCAGCCCTTTTTGT
>NZ_JBWPWW010000014.1:0-61852 GCF_056590795.1 Prevotella sp. C0026C3
TAGTGGGTCAATAATAAATCGTTTTACTGGGTCTAAAATACTTTGCCAGCGTGGGTCAAATTAGTGTGGCTTTTCCAACTGGTCAACTACCAGACTGCCAAGCCCTTGCAGCAATGCTGCAAAGGCTAAACAAAAAAACTGCGGAGGCTTGGCAGCATTGCTGTTGAGCCTCCGCAGTAAATTATAAAAGAATGGATAAAATGACAAATTAACTGGTTAACCGGTTCAAGAATGCCACAGTTACACCAACCCTAAGTGTATCAAAGCCTTCGAGAAGCCATCATCGTCGACATCGGCCGTAACATATTGAGCCTCAGCCTTGACATAATCGGCCGCATTCCCCATCGCCACTCCGATACCGGCACGCTTAAGTATGGGTATATCATTGCCACCGTCGCCCAGCGCAACCGTATGGTTGATATCGAAGCCTTCGCTCTCTGCCATGCGTTCCAAGCCGTATCCTTTATCTATATGTCCTGCCGTGATGTCGATAAATTCAGGATGCCAACGTCCCGGCTCACAACTTTTAAGTTGCGGAATCAATCGGGCTTCCTGCTCAGTCGTGACAAACGGAGTCATCTGCAAAATAGGTTCGCCCTTGATATCATCCATTGTGAGGTCGAAGTTCAAAGCATCCACCTTCAAATCATCGCAGAAAATTCGCTTTACGCAAGGCTTGTTGTTATAGACAACGAGTGCTTGCTTACTAACCATAATAACGGCATAGTCCTGTCGGTCGGCATCAGCCAGCTGCGTACAAACATCCTCTTCAGCAATGGCATTGATGTTAACAAGCTTGTCACCCACGAAACAATGGGCACCATTAGTGGTGATATAGCCATCTATTAAATGGCTGATAGCACCAAGATTGGTAATGATAGGCACCGGACGACCCGTAGATATATAGAAGCGATGACCGTTTTGGCGGGCAGCAGTGATAGCTTCTACAGCAGAACGAGGTATCTCGTGGGTAGTGAAACTGACGAGAGTACCATCTATATCAGAGAATATGGCGTATTTATCTTTTATCTTCTTCAATTTGAAAAACAGTTTTATCTAAGGAAATCTTGGTAAACCCGCGCAATGCGTTCATATCCTTGGGCATTAGGATGGAGTCCATCTACAAACAAAGATTCATCAATATGCCCATCAGGTGTCGTAAGTTGCTTGGTCACATCAACCACATCCACATCCGTATGGTTGGACAATCGCGCTTGTAATAAGTCGTTGAGATGTTGTAAGCGAGCCTCCTGTCCACGACGAGGATAGATTTTTACGACGTGAATGCAAGCTTGTGGCTGCAACTTCTGAATGAGATTGACCAAACCTTCGATACCATCTACAATCTCTTCATCGGTGTTATAGCCAATATTATTCGTCCCGGCCATCATGAAGATGTGGCGCGGTGAGATGTTATCAAGTTCTCCATGATAGAGTCGCCAAAATATGTTTTCAATGCGATCCCAACCATATCCCAAATTCGTCACCTTGCGCTTACCAAACAATTTCTTCCATGCTTTATCGCCACGATGTATAGGTGCAGCAGGTTCTCCAGCCCAATAATGCGTAATAGAATTACCGATGAGTACCACATCGGGCTTTACTTGGCGATTACGCTGCATGATTTCATAATGACGCTGCGACCAGTTGTAAAAGGCTTGGTCGCGAGTTTGGCGCACCGGCATGAACTTCTTCATCGGTTGATAATCCAATATCTCAGAGATCTTTTTCGTATATGCTTCGGCATAATGGCGCATTCCAATATCGTTGGCATGCACTCCATCAATCTGAGAATCTAGATCTGAATTAACGCCTAACTCGTCCTTGGTCAGATAGTACAGTCCTTTCACTCCTTCACGTTGCAACTGTAAATAAGCAGCTTTAAGTCGACTGTTCAGCAACTCTACTTCCTTCTTCTCTGAATGAACGACTAGATAGTTGTTATAACCGCAATGCTCAACAAGTAGAATGGGGGCATCCGATTTGCTACGAAGCGTATTTACCCCCTCTCGCAAAAGGTTCATGATAGAATCATTAGCCGTCATATTGGGCATACAATCAATGATGAAAAGACGAGCATTGATTTCTGAAAGAGCATTGAACATTGCTTTTTCAAGACGACCATTGCCCGAAAAAGCCAAATTATAAAGGGGTAAATCGAGTTGACGTTGTACTATATTCGTCCAAGCCATACCCGGACGAGAAGCCGAAGCGCCTTGACCAATAGACGTACCATATACTACGATGGGACGTTCTGTGGATGTTGGCAAGAATTCAAACTTGCTATTCTGTGGCACACCAATCTGGAGTGAGTCGACAGTGTTATAAAGTGGGAGATATAAACGATACTCACGCCAAAGTCCACCGGGATAAGTCAAGCCACGATAATGAAAGTCTACCGACTGAGAAGAAATACGATTGTTGGCAAAACATGAACAAGGAAGCGGAGTTCCATCCTCATCAAAAGAATAAAGATCAACTCCACTCGTAGCTATTGTCACCACATTAGGCAACTGTAATGGGCCGGATACCTTATAATGAATATTGATTTCAGGGGCATCACTGATGAATTCTATATAAAGACCGGCATTGTTTTGTGACAAATTCCACAAAGGTTTGCGCAACGAGGGTTTGAAACGTTCGGGCATACGTTGGTAACTTTTGCCGATTTCAGCATTCCATGCACGCCCTTGAATCAGCAGAGTGTCACCACTAACAGGTGAATACCATTTTGTTTGAGCAGCTCCTGAAAATGTCAAAAGAACCAAACAAACAAGTGAAGTAAAAAGTCTTTTCATGATTAAAGTTCATTTTCTTTGTCGCAAAGATAATGCTTTTCCGACTTATAAACATTATATTTTAACACGTATTCACCGCATTAAACAACTTGACAATGCCTACATGTATAAAATACAAAGCCATTCCTACCCTCTGTCTACGAATAATTGACTACTTTTGTCCTATATAACAAGGACGATATGAAAGAAAAACTATGGAATGGTAACTACCTAAAAGCGATGGTAGCCAATTCAATGATATACTTCGCATTCTACATATTGACACCTCTACTGCCTATCTTTTTAAGCGAACGATTTGGTGCTACGAAGGATATCATTGGCATTATACTGTCTGGCTACACCATTGCTGCCCTGCTCACGCGCCCCTTCTCCGGTTTCATCGTAGACAGTTTTTCGCGCAAAAAGGTGCTAGTGATATGCTTTGCACTATTTTTCGTCTTCTTCGGAGGATACATCGCAGCTTCGACTTTGCTCATGTTTGCCATCATCAGAACTCTGCATGGCGGACCATTCGGAGCTGTAACAGTGGCTAACAGCACGGTAGCCATCGACGTTTTACCATCGAGTAGGCGTAATGAAGGAATTGGATTCTATGGTTTAAGCAATAATCTTGCCATGGCGATAGCCCCTTCTGTAGGCATCTACATCTATAAATATCTGCAAGATTTCACCATTCTTTTTTGGATAGCATTATTCTTTGCGTTGATAGGATTGTGGGTTGCGTCGTCTATTCAAGTCCCAACAAAGCAGATAGTACGCCGTAAAAGACAATTATCCTTAGACCGTTTCTTCCTCATTAGAGGTTGGTTAATGGCAGTCAACATAGCCTTCTTCGGATTCTGTTTTGGCGTTTTGAGCAACTATTTAGCTATTTATAGCAAAGAAACAATGGGTATTACCGGTGGCACAGGAACCTATTTTGCCATCTTATCTATAGGACTCTTCGCATCAAGATTGCAAGGAGCAAAAGCTTTACGACGTGGTTTGCTGACACAAAATGCAGCCGAAGGCATGTTACTATCAATGGTTGGATACACGCTCTTTGCCGCTTTTCCCAATGTAATCGGTTATTATGGGTCGGCCATCCTCATCGGATTAGGCAATGGACACATGTATCCTGCATTTCTCAATATGTTCATCGCTGTAGCCAGACATGATGAACGAGGTACTGCTAATTCCAGTATTCTCACGTCATGGGATGCCGGTTTCGGGATTGGAATATTACTTGGAGGAGTCGTTGCCGAATATTTAGGCTATTCAGCAACCTTTTGGATGGTCGCCATCGCACAAACTTCAGGCGTCATCTTATTTTTTACAGCTACCAAAAAGTTCTTTGAACAGCATAAAAGAGAGGAAGAATAGTTTCCTTAGAAAACTCGTCTTATCTTTATCATACAGAATAATCGCAAGAAGAACCTTACACCGTTATCTCTCCGCTACCAAAACAACGATGATGGTTTTCATCGTAAACCACACAGAATTGTCCCGGTGCCACACCATGAATAGGCTTCTCTGCACGCACCAAATACATTCCGTTATCCATCTTTTCCATCACAGCTGGATGGTATTCGGGAGTATGACGAATCTTAAATGTGACCATTTTCATTTCCACGGGCTTCGTCAAGAAATGGAAATCATGCACCTTAAACTCTTGCTTATAGGCAGTCTTAGGATCATACCCCTTACTCACATAGAGCACATTCTGCTCTACATCTTTCTTCACAACGAACCAAGGACCACCTCCGAAACCCAATCCGTGGCGCTGACCGATGGTATGAAACCACAGTCCACGGTGTGTTCCTATCTTCTTACCGGTCTCTAATTCGAGTACATCGCCTTGCTTTTCGCCTAGGTAACGACGCAAATATTCGTTGTAATCTATCTGTCCAAGGAAGCAGATACCCTGCGAATCCTTTCTTTTAGCATTGATAAGATGCTCTCGTTCGGCAATCTGTCGAACCTCATCTTTTACATAATGTCCGATTGGGAAGATGGCTTTCTTCAGTTGCCAATCGTATATCTGAGCCAAAAAGTCGGTTTGATCTTTCACCGGGTCGGGACTTGTAACAAGCCATTTCTCCCCATCTATAATTTCAGTCTGTGCATAATGCCCCGTAGCAATGAGGTCGTAGTCGTGTCCACGCTTCTCATCGAAAGCACCAAACTTTATCAGTCGATTACACATCACATCGGGATTGGGCGTATAGCCAGCCTTCACCTTGTCCATAGTGTACTTGGTTACTTGGTTCCAATACTCATGATGGCAGTCTATAACTTCCAATTTTAGGCCGTAACGAGCTGCTACTGCCGTTGCCATTTCCAAATCTTCTTCCGATGAGCAATCCCATTCTTCCTGCTCTTCCGGTCCAATTTTGATATAGAAACAGTCGGGCTTCAGTCCCTTAGTGGCCAATTCATAGACCACTACACTGCTGTCTACGCCGCCCGAAAGCAGCACAGCTATCCGCTTATCCTTGAGTTCTGATAAATCCATGGTGCAAAGATACTAATTTCTCGAGGCTTCTGCAATCTATCTATAAGATTCTATAGAAGGCTATTACAAGAATACTTTCTTCTCCATCTCTTATTCATAGAGCACCTTTAAATTCACTCCGCCGGTAGATTGATTACCTAAAACAGACTTTCCAATTCTATTTTCAATCCAAGTTTTCAACTTTTCTCTACTCATATCCGGCATTCTTTTCGTGGTTCCAACAACGGCTATAATCAGCCTTTGAGGCTTAATGGTATCAGCACTCACCTCTAACGAAGAAGACATACTTAAACTATGAACCTCCGGAAACAATATATGCATTTCGCTACACATCTGTTTACTCAGCCTTTCATACCGCGTATATTGCTCTAGTTTTCCCGTCAATTCCTCGTTTTCTTGCGTTTGCTTCTCTAACAACTGTACTTTCTCAGACTCAGTATCCGTAGCTTGTAAACCTGCGACAGCCCGTAAACTATCTGATACAGAGCCTTGAATTAACTTCAATTTATATCCAGTCAATGCCGGATAGGCTATCATCGACTGCTTAGCCAATGCTATCACGGAGTCACTCAATGTCTTACCGACTACCACAACACGCAAAGTACTGTCAGCTCCTACATTACTTGTCACCACCTGCGAACCCTCCCAACGTAACCGGTCGTGTACAAAAGAGTTTACTTGTGTCTTGAAATAGCTCTCTCTAACGATGTTCCATGTCATGAAAGCAGCCGGTATCATCGTTACAACAATGATTCCAACTATCCAGCGTTGTACGATGGTGGCACGGCGGTCATTATCAAATGTACGGGGTGTAAACTTCATGAAACGCACTCCAATCCATGTTGCCGACGCTATAAAAACGGTATTGATAAAATACAAGAAGAAAGCTCCGGCAAAGTAGGCTAGATTCCCCGAAGCAATACCAAAGCCTGCAGTACAAAGCGGTGGCATTAAAGCTGTGGCAATAGCAACACCCGGTATCACATTTCCCTTATCTTTAATACTCAACGCTATCACCCCGGCCACACCACCAACAAAAGCTATCAACACGTCGTACAACGTAGGTGAAGTACGTGCCAACAACTCCGATTGCACTTCATGATAAGGTGATAACATAAAAAAGATGGTGGCAGTAGCGATACTAATAATTGTAGCTACCAGATAATTCTTAAACGCCCGGCGCAGTAACAAGAGATCGCGAATCCCTACAGCCAACCCCATGGCAATAATAGGTCCCATCAATGGAGATATAAGCATGGCTCCGATAATAACGGCCGTAGAATTTACGTTGAGTCCTAACGATGCTATGAAAATAGCACAGATAAGAATCCAAAGCGAAGCCCCTTTAAAAGAGGCACCTCCGGATATACGTTCTATGGTCTCTTCACGACTGCTTAAGTCGTCTTTCAAATTAAAATAGTCTTGAATATTCATTTTGTATTACGTTATTTTACAAAGATAACGCACACGAGCGCAATGAAAGTTTACTTTCAATTTGCCGAGTGCGGCTTAGCTTCTACAAAGATAACGTTTTTTCATCTCATACACATCTATTCATTATCTTATTATGATTTTAGACTACATTCTTAATAAAATAAGCAGTAACAACCGTCCACTCTCGGCCTATATTTATTATTTTGTATTCAAAACCAATTATATACACCATGAATACAAACAACTGTATCATCACAAACGGATTAGCACATGCAAGAAAATCTACTTGCATGGCGATTCTATTTATTCCAAGCCGTGATATGATAAAGACTGTTTATCTCTGTTAATATCCTTAAACTACAGTTTATATATAATAAGGTGCAATACCTCGTATCAGTGTTTTTGTATTAAAAAACATATTTTTCGTGTAACATCTATCGCTTTTTCATCGTCTTGTAGACAGTATTTACAAAACAATAGGATTAATTTTTAAGGATTATGAAAAAGAAAATTATGATGGCTTTTGCAGCTGCATTGATAGCTGTTTCAGCAAACGCACAAGTGTATTTAGGTGGTAACTTTGGTATCGCATCTTCTAAATTGGCAGGTGGCGAAAGCGTTACTACGTATGCGGTGTTGCCCGAACTGGGTTACAATGTCAACCGCGACTGGGCTGTAGGTACCACTGTCGGCTTCGGAAAGGGCGACCCTGTCTCTATCGAAGACAACAGCAGAAACTACATCACCGTATCTCCGTATGCACGTTATACATTCTTCCACAGCAAGATGGTCAACGTATTTGTTGATGGTGGCTTTGGTTATACACACTACAACAACGCCGGTACTGCTGCTCCTTCTATCAATGAGTGGAACGTAGGTGTAAAACCGGGTGTGGCATTAAACCTGAATCCGAAGTTCAGCTTTGTGGCTCACGCAGGTTTCTTGGGCTGGAAATCACAGAAATACGACGGTGCCGACAAGAGCAGCAATGCTTGGGGAGCCAATCTCGACGGCAACAACGTAACACTAGGTTTCTACTATAACTTCTAATATTCAATCAGAAGAGCTTATAAAGGTCAAAGAGAGGGCATACCAAATCCCTCTATAAACAAAATATGAGCAAAATATAAGAATCGAGATGAAGTCTTAGCTTCATCTCGATTCTTTATTTATAGGAGTAATACCTTCTGATACTAAAACAATAAAATTACCAAATTCTTCAACTGATATATAACTACATTATTGACTATAAAAAACGTTTAACTCATCATAAAGGCAAAAAAGATACACATTACCCGTAAAAATATACTAAAGAAACGGGGATGATGGCGGTATCAATATATTAGGAGGAAGAACTCCTGAATCATCAGATGACTTATGATTAGCTTTAGATTTCATTAGCCATTCAAAAAGAATAGGACCAAAAACAGGCGTTAGAGGAACATTAAGGATATAATAAATTTGATATTATTCGCCTGCCTTATTGGCAACGTTTAATCTTATGACGAGACAAAATAAGCTTCGTTTAATCGCAAACGTGACTTTTAAAACAAATTCAGATGCTTTAACCATTTTACTGCAATAGCTCGGCAATATCGCTGTTTGGCCTTGGCAGCAATGCTGACTCGACTTAATAGCAATCTTGCCACAGCTCTGCAGAAAATCGATTGTGTACGAAAATAAATGTTATAAATGCGTTAAAGAATCATAAAAATCAAGATTTTGAAGGGGGATTTTCGGACTTTCCGCGTTTTAAAAACGTATATATAACTCATAAAGATACGGCTTAATTCGTTAAAAAACTTATGAAACAAGTAATCGCCCAACTCTCTCAGGTATTAGAAACTTATCAAGAACGTCCGGCATTCTGTATAGAACACATTTACTATTCGTATCAACAACTAGCAGAAACTATTGCTGCCATTCGCTGGGAATTACAAAGTAGGCCAGAAAAAAACGTCGGTTTAGTGGCCAACGACGACTTACAGACTTACGCATCTATCCTCGCTTTGTGGATGGAAGGCAAGTGTTATATTCCTTTGCATCCCGGGCAACCGCTCGAACGATGCCTTGATATCATTGAACAAATGGACATGACGCTCGTCTTGGATTCAAGTTCTGAGACGCGTTATCAACATGTTGATGTCATCATGACGGCTCAGTTAGATGGTGCGAATGCTACGTTAGAGCAGCCGGTAGCATGCGATGACAGCGAATTGGCCTATATCTTATTCACTTCGGGAAGCACTGGTCGCCCCAAAGGTGTACCTCTTACGCGTGGCAATCTACAGGCGTTTGTCGATGCTTTCTTCGCCATGGGCATCACATTGACACCCGAAGACAAGGGCATGCAGATGTTCGACCTCACTTTCGACCTCTCCGTCATGTCGTATCTGCTGCCGCTTCTAGCCGGTGGATGTGTGTACACAGTGTCTTATAAGCACGTGAAATACATGGCAGCATTTGAACTTCTCGACACCTACCCTATTACTTTCTTCATGATGGTGCCTTCGGTGATACACTATCTACGGCCATACGTTGACGAGCTTAACTTGCCTCAGTTGCGTTATGCCCTGTTTGCCGGTGAGGCTTTGATGGACGATGATCTCGCAGCATGGGCTGCCTGTGTGCCTAACGCACGCATCATGAACACCTACGGACCTACCGAAGACACCATCCTTTGCACTTATTACGACTACCATCCCGGCCAGCCCAATAAGACGGTAAACGGTATTGTCAGCATCGGGCGCGGTATGCAAGGGGTTGATACATTCATAGCCGACGACGCAGGCCGGCCAGTTGCAACAGGCGAAAAAGGTGAACTGTGCTTGGCCGGTGCCCAACTGACACCGGGCTATTGGCGTAATGAGGAAAAGAACCGTGAAGCCTTCTTCATGAAAGACGGCAAAAGATATTATCGTACAGGCGATATTTGCGTAGCCGATGAGGATGGCGACATCATGTACTATGGTCGTAAAGACTCTCAAATCAAGATACAAGGATTTCGTATCGAACTCAGCGAGATAGAATGTGTAGCTCGTGACTACTTCGATAACAGCACGGCCGTGGTGGCATTGCCTATGGGTGACGAGCGTGGGGTAAACAGAATAGAACTCGTAGTAGAGTCGGCCGACACGTCGACAGAGCAAGGTCTCATGGAAAGGGTGAAGAAGAAGTTGCCCGTCTACATGGTTCCGGCCAAGATACATTATCGCCATAAGTTCCCACTCAATGTGAATAACAAGATTGATAGGAAGAAGTTAAAAGAAGAAATATAAGAGAATCGACAACTCGGAAGTTATCGGGAGTTAAACATCTCTTCGAGACGTTGGAATAATAAACGGAGTTAACAGACACATGTCCGTTTACTTCAAGCAGCTAAGCAGCTTTAACTCCCGACAACTCCTATACATATCTTAAAAAAATCAAGCAACATTATATAAAAATAGACATCAAAATGGAAAGAAACGAGGTATTAGAACAATTACAAGGTATTTTCAGAAGCGTACTGAACGAACCGGAGTTACAACTCAATTTCGACATGTCGACCAATGATATTGACAACTGGGACTCTATTACCAACATGACTATCATCAGCGAAATAGAATCGCGTTACGGCATACATTTTAAGATGCGCGACATCATCAAGTCGAAGAACGTAGGTGATATGTGCGACGTCATCATCCGCAACAGCTAAGATAGGTCTATGGAATTTCTTTCGATACCGTTTTTCTGCTGTATGTTTCTGGCCTTCATCTTGTTTTATGCGAAGGCCGAACGACAGTGGCAGAGGGGCGTATTGCTCCTTTCGAGCTGTGTTTTCATAGGTTATTACCACATCGTTTACTTGATTTTTGCCGTTGCTATGAGCCTCGTCACCTTCGTATGGGGACGTTGGTTACATCGCAAAGCAGAGACCAAGCAAGCCCCATACATCTTTATGGGCGGACTGGCAGTACTTGCCGGTACGTGGCTCGTGAGTCGTTATTGGCTACCGGTGTTTCCTTTGGGCATCTCGTTCTATACTTTTCAAGCCATTTCTTACCTCATAGAAATCTATTGGGGAGAAGATGATGAAGAAGATTTATTGGACTTTACGCTGTACATGCTGCTCTTCATGAAATTCTTGTCGGGTCCTATCGAGCGGGCACAAGAATTCATGCCACAATTCAAGAAGGCTCATACGTTCTGCTACGACAAAGTGGTAGCAGGGACAAAGTTGCTTGCATGGGGTGCTTTCATGAAACTAGTGGTGGCCGATCGTGTCGCAACACCACTCAGTACAGTCTTCGATAGCGTGCGCGAAGCATCAGGTATGCAGATTCTACAGGCCACACTCATCTACCCTATCCAACTCTATGCCGACTTTGCAGGATATACCAACATGGCCATCGGACTCGCTCTAATGTTGGGATTCACCCTGTCTCCCAACTTCAACCGACCATTTGCATCTACCTCTACGGGCGAATTATGGCGCCGTTGGCACATGTCTCTCTCTTTTTGGGTGCGCGATTATATCTACATGCCCCTCTCTGCCAGCTGCCGACAATGGGGAAAAACGGGCATTTACTTTGCTCTCTTGGTTACCTTTATCACTATCGGCGTATGGCATGGAGCCGGTTGGACGTTTGCACTCTACGGACTTTTCCAAGGCGTTATCATCATCTATGAGACCGCAGCCCACAATATGCGTGAGCGCGTTAGACAGTGGTTGCCCTCTTGGTTGTGGACAACCATCATGATAGCGCGTACCTATATTCTGTTCGCTCTATCACTCTTGCTATTCCGTATCGCCACGCTGAGCGATACGCTGTATGCTTATCGCCACATGTTCGACGGTATTAACTACTCCATAAAAGAACTTCAACTAGGCATGGCCGACCGCTATTGGATTTATTTTGGAATCGCTACGGTAGTCATGTTGGTTGTAGAATATATCCATCACGAGCGTTGTAACCTCATCGATTGGACCGCTCGTCAACGCCCTTTGGTACGTTGGGCATGCTATTATGTACTGCTGTTGCTCATATTCATATATGGGGCATTCGGTGTAGACAACTTTATCTATATTCAATTTTGATTCATCATGCAGAGAAAATTCTATATTAAGAGCCTGCTGATAGCCCTGCCGTTCTTGCTATTAGTAGGTTATTACGTAGCAGCCGATCCCTTTATGGTACTACGTTCGTACACCGATTACGATCATTCAAGGGTCTACCAAAGCGAAGGAACTATTAGTTGGCTGAAGTACAAACGCTTTCGTGCATTGCGACATTATGACTCTTTCGTCATGGGAACATCGACTACCATGTCGTTCCAGACCACTTACTGGAGTAAATATATACAGGGAAGTCCGTTCAGAATGTTCGGTAACAACGAGACTATAGGTGATATAGCATTGAAATTAGAAGCACTCGACCGACAAGAAGGACAGAAAATTAAGAATATACTCATCGTACTCGAAGCCAATAGTCTGGCTAAACCGCAGCCACAATCGGGTATCATGCACGCTGTTCCACCCGAAGTTTCGGGGCAAAGCGAGTGTGTTTTTCAGGCTATGTTCTTACAATCGTTCTTCACACCGAAATTTTTATTTCCCTATTTGCAGTATCAATTCACTCACCAATATACGCACAAGATGAAAGGAGTGATTGAGCCTACACTGCCAACTCGTGCCACTTACACCAACGACGCCGTCATAGATGCCGACAATCAGATAAAGGCTACCGGCGAGAAGTATTGGACCGACGGACCGGGAAAGCCATTGAAAGAACATACTTACACCGTCCGCACAGCACCACTATATATATATAGTCAACAAAGAGAGTGTCTGCAACGCATCTATGAAATTTGTCGGCGCCATCAAACTAAGTTTAAAATTATTATATCTCCACGTTTAGACAAAGTATTAACCAATCCTTCTGACGTAAAGATACTGGAAGAAGTCTTCGGTAAAGAGCATGTATTCAACTTTGCTTCACGCCCTTATTTGGCATGGAGCGACTATCATAACTTCTATGATGACACTCATTTCAGCATCGCTTTGGGCTGCCGGATATTAGATATTATCTATGACAAGAAGATAACTTCTATCAAATAACCCCATAAAAAATACCCATGCAGTAGCTTCTAGCAGCCACTGACATGGGTAAAACTTGAATAAATATATCTAACAGATTTTATGTTGGTCGATCAAGAATGATTCTTAGATTTTACCTACAAGGTCGATTCCGGGCTTCAAGGTTTTGTCACCCTTCATCCAACGAGCCGGACAAACCTCGCCATCGTGGGTAGCTACAAACTGAGCAGCCTCTATCTTGCGAACCAATTCAGCTGCGTTACGACCGATATTGTTATCCTGTACCTCGGCAACCTTGATGAGTCCTTCCGGATTTACAACGAATGTAGCGCGGTAAGCCACTCCTTCATCCTCCTTATAAACACCGAAACCGCGTGTCAAAACGCCACGAGGGTCGCCCAACATAGGATATTCAATGGCCTTAATACTAGGAGATTCATCGTGCCAAGCCTTATGTACGAAGTGAGTATCGGTACTTACAGAGTAAACTTCCACCCCTATTGACTTGAGATATTGATACTTTTCCTGCAAATCTTCAAGTTCTGTAGGACATACGAAAGTAAAGTCAGCGGGATAAAAGAAGAATACTGCCCACTTGCCTTTGATATCTTCGTTTGATACACTCTTGAAGCTACCGTTGTGATAGGCCTCTACTTTGAACTCAGGAACCTGTGTATTGATAATTGGTGTCATACTTTTGATTTTTATTTTTGTGTTAATTGTGTTGGTTTTGTTTCTTTGTGATGCAAAGATAATCAATCTATCAAGCGATTCAAACAGATAAAATCTATCGGTCGATAGATAAAAACTATCACCAATGATAACACGGTCATTATCAATCGATTATATTTTTAGTCTTCCGATACCATTACTTAAAATTTAATACGTAACTTTGTAAACAACCAACACAGACATAAATATAATATGACACTACAACAACTAGAATACGTGATAGCCGTCTATCGGCACAAACACTTTGCCAAAGCAGCCGATGCCTGCAACGTTACGCAACCTACTCTCAGCTCGATGATTCAGAAACTAGAGGAAGAATTAGGGCTAAAAATATTCGAACGACGCAAGCAACCCATCGTTCCGACGGTACAGGGGATGCCCGTTATTGAGCAAGCATGGCAGGTTTTAGTACAGGCACGACGCCTCAAAGAAACCGTAGAAGAGGAGCGTAACTCACTATTAGGCACTTTCAACATCGGCATATTGCCCACTATCGCCCCTTACTTGATACCTCGTTTCTTCCCACAACTCATGAATGAGCATCCCGATATGGATGTCCGCATCACAGAGATGAAGACAGAAGAACTGAAGAAAGCTTTATTACATGAAGAGATCGATGCCGGTATCGTGGCGCAACTTGATGGCATGGACGATGTCGATGTGACTCCGTTGTTCTACGAAAAGTTCTTCGCTTATGTGGCTAAAGGCGATAAACTCTTCGAAAACAAACTTATCAAGACCGTCGACTTGACTGGTGAATACCTTTGGTTGCTTGATGAAGGCCACTGTTTCCGCGACCAATTGGTGAAATTCTGCGAACTTAAAGAGGCCAATCGTAGCAAGAAAGCCTACAGCCTAGGCAGCATTGAGACCTTCATGCGAATGGTAGAGAGCGGCAAAGGGGTTACTTTTATCCCCGAACTAGCTCTGCCTCAGCTCACACCGGAGCAAAAAGAACTTGTCCGTCCGTTCGCTCTTCCGGTACCAACGCGCCACATCGTAATGATAACAGGTAAAGACTTTATCCGCAAAACACTTCGCGATACCTTGGCAGAACACATCAAAAAAGCAGTTCCAACAGAGATGTTGAAACTGCGTATAGGCATGCAGACCGTCTAATCGGTCTGTATTTTTGTTTATCTTCTGCTCAATTTACGACCTATCCAACCATCTATTGAGAGTTGTCCGGGACCGGTCAAAAACAACAATAAGTAGACCATGAGGTAAACGAAAGCCAGTTCGCCCTCTGAAATAGAGAAGTGATGAACCGTTGCAAAGGCTACCAACAGTGTGAAAGCCATCGGGATAACGACCAAACGTGACAAGAAACCGAACACAAAAGCAACAGAACAAACCAATTCACCAAAGATAGCAAGTGCCAAAGAGAACTCACTTCCCACACCAATCGGGTCGGGGAACTGAGCCGACATCGCACTGAATGCCATCAATTTCTGCCATCCATGACTAGCCAACAAGAGGCCGAAGATAACTCGCGCCAATAATAATACCAATGACATTTGTGGTGTTTCCTTTGCAGAAGGAAACAAAAAATGCATCAACTTTTTTATTTTTATCTCTCTTTAATTTTATGGTTGAGAAAGGATATACCTCTTAAAAGGCTTCCCTATATTTATTCTCATCTTTATCTTCCAACATACTGAGATAGCTCTGATACCTGCTTGCCGCAATATAATGGTCTTCCACAGCTTTCAACACCGCACATCCGGGCTCATGGGTATGCGTACAATTAGAGAACCGACAGTCTTTCGAGAAGTGGAATATCTCCTTGAAATAACTTGTCAACTCTTCTTTTTCCACGTCAAACGTACCGAATCCTTTTACCCCCGGTGTGTCTATCACATAGCCACCACTGGGCACTTCGAGCATCTCACTGAATGTTGTAGTGTGCATTCCGGTGTTATGGGCATCGCTGATTTCGGCAGTCCGCTGTTTGGCTCCGGGTATTAACCGATTGATAAGTGTCGATTTTCCCACTCCACTGTTACCGCTCAACAGAGTCACCTTGCTTTGCAACAGGGGTAACAAGGTATCTATTCCCTCTCCGGTCTCGGCAGATACGGCTACACACTGGTAGCCAATGGTATCATAAAGTGTCATCATCATCTCCTGATAATGTCGTTCTTCTTCACTCAAAAGGTCATTTTTGTTGAATACAAGCACCACCGGCACGCGGTAAGCTTCTGCTACAGCGAGGAAACGGTCAATAAATGTGGTGGAAGTAGTGGGATAATTAACAGTCACAATAAGCATAGCCAAATCTAGATTGGCTGCGATTATCTGACTTTGTTTCGATAAATTGGGCGATTTTCGGATAATATAGTTACGCCGATCATCAATAGCCGAGATGAAAGCCGTACCCTCTTGATTGGTAATTAACTCCACATAGTCGCCCACGGCTACAGGGTTTGTGGTTCGGATACCCTTTAGTCGGAAGTTTCCTTTAATCTTACTGTCGATGATTTTCCCATCATCAGTCTTCACGGTGTACCAACTACCCGTGTTTTTTATGACTAGTCCGTGCATGCAAATAATAAGAAGTGAGAAATAATAGATGAAAGATTATAAACTCTAATCCATCACTTATTATCCCTCACCCATTCAAATTACACCGTCATAATCTCTTTGGTCTTCTCGGCCAAAGCATCGTCGATGCGCTTGATATACTTGTCGTGAACCTTTTGCAAGTCAGCTTCGGCGTCCTTCTCGTTATCTTCGGACAACCCGTCTTTGATAGCTTTCTTCAGTTTGTCCTTAAATTCAGAACGCACATTACGTACTTCGACTTTCGTCTTCTCGCCAATTTTGTTGCATTGCTTCACTAATTCCTTACGACGTTCGCCTGTTGGCTGAGGTATTCCCAATCGAATAATCTCGCCATTGTTCTCAGGTGTAATGCCCACTTCGGAATCCATAATAGCCTTTTCGATGTCTCTGATGGCCTTACGATCCCAAGGCTTAATCGCAATAGTACGTGCATCGGGGGTAGAGATGTTAGCCACTTGATTCAAAGGGACACGTTGTCCGTAAGACTCTACGCGTATTCCGTCGAGAATTGCCACGTTGGCTCTACCTGCACGAATGTGTGAGAGTTGGTCTTCGAGATACATTGCTGCCATCTCCATGCGCTCTCCCGCATCTTTTAATGTTGCTTGTACGTCAATCATATTATCGTATTGTAAAATTTCTGTTTCACAAAATTAGGTATTAATTCGGATATTCACAAGTGTTAGGTGCTTATTTTTTTTACATCAAGTCGCCTATCTCGTCCATCACCAAAGCCACAATAGCCTCCAATCCCTCTTGATCTTGCTCATCAAAATCGGCAAGAGCGGTACTGTCAATATCCAAGACACCCCAAAATTGGTGGGCAGAATCGTACATCGGTACTACTATTTCGCTGCGCGACAGACTGCTACAAGCAATATGTCCGGGAAACGCTTCCACGTCGGGAACCACGAGTGTGCGCCCTTCTTTCCATGCCGTGCCACACACGCCTTTACCATACGGGATATTGTAACAGGCCACCGAACCTTGGAACGGTCCCAACTTCAACATGCCATCACCTACTTTTAGATAAAACCCTACCCAAAAGAAACGCTCCGGGAAAGCCTCTCGTAAGGCAGCGGAAACATTGGCTAGCACACCAACTACGTTGGTTTCATTGGCTATCAAACTCTTAATCTGTTGGTAAAGGGTTGTATATTGTGGGGTCATAAATTAATTATATTCGAATAACCGATTATTCGAGACATCGATTAAAACTGTTATAATGCCAACTTACTCAGCTGATTAGTCAGTTCTACAAATTCTGCTATGCTCAATTGTTCTGGACGTTTGGTCATAATATCTTGCTCGAAGAAGGCCTGTTCAGGCTTCTCGGCACCAAACATCTGCTTGATACTTACACGCAACATCTTACGACGCTGGTTGAACACAGTCTTCACCAATCGCTTGAAAAGTTTCTCGTCGCATCCCAAATCGGTCACTTTGTTGCGCGTCATTCTGATAACGGCACTCTTCACTTTAGGAGGCGGATTGAACACATGCTCATCAACGGTGAACAAATATTCCACATTGTACCACGCTTGTATCAACACCGACAAGATGCCATAGGCTTTACTACCCGGTGCCGAAGCCATACGTAGCGCCACTTCTCGCTGTATCATACCCGTACAACAGGGTATTAAATCCTTGTAATCAAGCATCTTGAAGAATATCTGCGAGGATATATCGTAAGGGTAATTGCCCGTCAACACGAACTGACGGCCACCGAATATATCGTTCAAATCCATGCGTAAGAAGTCTTCACCTATGATATTCTCGTGCAACGAGGGGAACTTCTCGTACAAGAAAGCCACCGACTCGCTGTCTATCTCCACAGCTTTTACTTCGCGAGGCTTCTCTACCAGATACTGCGTAAGGACACCCATACCCGGTCCGATTTCCAATACGGGAATATCCGGACACGCATCTACGGTGTCGGCAATGCGCTTCGCGATATTCAAATCGGTCAAGAAATGCTGTCCCAGATTCTTCTTTGGTTTGACTAGTTTCATCTGTCTATGGATTGATGTGTCTGCAAAAATACAAAAACTATGCGATAATCTGCACTGAATCGATATTTATTAGTCCGTTTACTCTTTACCGGTATGCCGACAACAGACATTTGTCTGGTAACTCCTGCTAACTCCTTTTAACTCCCGATTACTCCAAAGTAGAGCATCCATGCGAAACTTTTATCATTTATTTGCCTTACCTTTGCAGCCAAATATAATCTCAGAACGATGAGCAACAACGTAAAAGGATTCTTGGCAGCAACCATGGCTGCCATCTGTTATGGCACTAATCCACTCGGCGCATTACCTTTGTATGCCGATGGCATCAACTCCTATTCGGTCGTGATGTATCGCTATGGGCTAGCCATAGTCATCTTTGCCGTCATCATGTTGGTACGCCGAGAGAACTTCCGTATTAAACTTGGCCATGCCATCCGACTGGCTTTACTGGGCAGCATTTTCGCTTTGTCGTCTATGACGCTCTTCCTGAGCTTCCATTACATGGCTGCCGGCATCGCTTCCACACTGCTTTTCGTCTACCCTATCATGACAGCTATGCTCATGACCTTACTCTTTCACGAGCGCATAACGTGGGGGGCGTCCCTGGCAATCCTATTGGCGTTAAGCGGTGTAGTGCTACTCTACCATGGTGAGGGAGACAGCAAACTCAGCACAGCCGGTTTCCTGCTCGTCATGTTCTCGTCGTTGCTCTATGCCGTGTACATTGTCTCCGTAAACCGGTGGAGCGTGGATATTCCACCATTGAAATACACCTTTTGGGTTGTCTTCTTCGGATTTATCGCCGTCTACCTATTCAGTTTGCTGGCCGGTGCGCCCATTCAGATGCTTCATACAGCCAAAGACTGGGCTTTCGCATTCCAATTGGCCTTGCTGCCCACGGTACTTTCGCTCTTCTTTATGAATATAGCTATTGCCAAAATTGGTTCCACTCCCTCTGCCATCATGGGCGCCTTAGAACCCGTTACAGCCGTTATTATCGGTGTATGCTTGTTCCATGAAACGATAACCCTGCGCCTCTGCCTCGGCATTTTGCTGATTCTAAGCGGTGTCACCGTCATCGTTAAGCAGAAAGTATAGTCCAACTCATCACTCAAAACTCCTCATTTCTCACTCCCAACTCATTTAGTTGTCTACTCGTTAACTCGTCTATTAGCAAATTGCAATCCCATGGCAGTATTGCTGTTTGGCTTTTGCAGCAATGCTGAAAAGATGTGGCAGTAATGCTGCCTAGCCTTTGCAACAAATTAAGAGTTATCTGTCTAGTACGAAAAGACACATACTAAAAGAGCAAATACAATTCGTTCCTATTATGTATAAGTCTGTTTTAGGCGGTAAATATAAGCCGACTTGGGATGCAACACTCCCTCCCTTACCCCATTATCACCTCTCATCGACGATTTAAGGAAATTAGAATGGTATTTTCTTTGTATTTAGACTGAATTCTCTTAACTTTGTGGCTAATAGCAACTAAGAAAACGCAACCAGCTTGAAAAAGACAATAGGAGATATTTCTAAAGTAGCACTGTCGCTGATATTAGGCGGAGCCATCCTTTATTGGATGTATCGTGGATTCGATTTCCACGCCGTGCAAGACGTGTTGTTCCACCAAATGAACTGGGGATGGATGTTACTCTCCTTCCCTTTCGGTGTCTTGGCTCAGGCTTTCAGAGGTTGGCGTTGGCGCCAAACATTGGAACCGGTGGACGAGCATCCGCGCATGTCGACACTCGTCAATTCCGTATTTTTATCCTACGCCGTAAGCCTTGTGGTGCCTCGCGTAGGCGAATTTGCCCGTTGCGGTGTGCTCCATCGCTACGACGGCACATCATTTCCAAAAGCCTTGGGTACCGTGGTGACCGAACGAGCCATTGACTCTTTACTCGTATTGTTGATTACAGCACTTACCCTTATCTTCCAACTCCGAACGTTCGACACGTTCTTCTTGAAGACCGGCACGAGTCTCGACCACCTCATACACAGCTTTACAAGTACGGGATGGATGGTTACAGGTATCTGCTTGGTGGCTGTCATAGCATTGGGAGGGGTCATACTGAAGAAGCTTAGTATATTTAATAAGGTGAAAGAGACAGTAGACGGCATCAAACAAGGTATCATGTCGCTGCGCAAAGTGCGCAATCTGCCACGCTTCATCTTCTTCACGCTGGCCATTTGGGGGAGCTACTTCCTGCACTACTATCTCACGTTCTTTTGCTTTGAGAGCACGGCCGGGCTTGGCATGTCATGCGCATTGGTGACATTTATCGTAGGAAGCATCGCCGTCATCGTACCCACTCCCAACGGTGCAGGGTCTTGGCATTTTGCCGTAAAGACCATGTTGATACTCTATGGTGTGCAAGCTGTCGACGCACTGAACTTCGTTCTCATCGTGCACTCCATACAAACGTTGCTCGTCGTAGCACTGGGTATATATGCATGGTTGGTACTATCGTTCACCAAGAAACATCATGTTGCAAAATAAGCATTATTCATTTAAAAACATAAAGACTATGAGCGAAATCAGAAATCTAGACCCTAAATGTATCTGGGAAAACTTTTATGCACTGACACAAGTACCTCGTCCATCGGGACATTTGGAAAAAATCCAAGCTTTCTTGCTCGACTTTGCTAAGCGTGTAGGCGTAGAGGCATTCCAAGACGAGGCCGGAAATATCATCATGCGTAAGCCCGCTACCCCCGGAATGGAAGACCGTAAAGGCATCATCTTGCAGGCTCATATGGACATGGTACCCCAAAAAGCACCCGAAAGCAATCATAACTTTGAAACCGATCCCATCGAAACACGCATCGTAGACGGATGGGTATATGCCAATAACACCACACTTGGTTCTGACAACGGTATGGGCGTGGCTACCATCATGGCCGTGATGGAGGCGAAAGACTTACAGCACGGACCGGTAGAAGGACTCATCACTGCCGACGAAGAAACCGGTATGTTCGGAGCGAACGACTTGAAACCGGGCGTACTGAAGGGTGATATCCTGCTGAATCTAGACTCTGAATCATGGGGAAAATTCGTTATCGGTAGTGCCGGTGGTATCGATGTGACAGCAGATATGGGCTATCAGGAAGTGGCTACAGACAAGAACGATGCTGCCGTGAAAGTGACTTTGAGTGGTTTGCGTGGCGGTCACTCCGGTTTGGAGATACACGAAGGTCGCGGTAATGCGAACAAACTTATGGTTCGTTTCGTACGTTCGGCCATCAGCGAGTGCGATGCTCACTTGGCTACATGGCAAGGTGGCAACATGCGTAACGCCATCCCATTCAAGGCCGAAGTAGTATTGACATTGCCAAAGGAGAATGTCGAAGCACTGAAAGAACTTGTAGCCGACTGGTGCGAAGAGTTTAATGAAGAATACAAGGGCATTGAGAAAGACATTATGCTTGTTGCCGAAGATGTAGAAACACCCGAAAAGGAAGTGCCTGTAGAGATTAGCGATAACCTTGTGAATGCCATCTACGCGTGCCACAATGGTGTGATGCGTATGATTCCGGCTATCCCAGAAGTGGTAGAGACATCGTCCAACCTCGCTATTATCAATATCGGTGGCGGCAATGCTTCGTTCAAAATTTTGGCTCGCAGTTCTAACGACGAGATGAAGGAGTGCATAGCTGAGACTTTAGAGAGCTGCTTCAATATGGCCGGCATGAAGGTTACAATGAGTGGAAGCTACAGTGGATGGAATCCAAATCCCGATAGCGAGACACTGAACACATTGCTGGACATCTACAAAGAGCAGAATAAGACAGACGGAATCGTACAAGTAGACCACGCTGGATTGGAGTGTTCTATCATTCTCGGCAAATATCCACATTTGGATGTTGTTAGTCTTGGACCTACGATTCGCAGTCCTCACACCGCTACCGAGCGTTGCGAGATTGCCACCGTGGCTCCTTTCTGGAACCTACTGAAAGAAGCTTTGAAGCAAGTAGGAAAGAAAAAATGAGATTATAAATTACAATAAACCTATTAAATAATAAAGACCGGGAAGAAGCAGAAGCCTCTTCCCGGTCTTTATTATAGCAAAATTGCTACAATCTAGCTATAAAAAATAGAGAGACCTGCACAAACACTAGATGTCTATACAGGCTCTGCTAAACAGTCATAGTGGAAAAACAGGGTAAATAATTTCGCATATATATATAAATCTCTCCACTTGATGTATACAAAAGTAAAGACTTAAATACAATTTTAATTTACTAATTCGTGTCTATTTTTTTATAATTCGGTCAAAACAAAGGAATTCCATCAAGGTATAGAATTATATTTTTGCAAAATCATTACAAACTATGCCAAAAATTCAAAAAAAAAAAATAAGTCCGAAAAATAAAGTAATTTAGAGATAGCTGAGAGACTCCACTTCTCCTCGCAACAAAGTATGTCGACGTTTTGTAAGCTCCATTTGCATGGCACACCCACTCAAGTGAGAAACGGTGAAATACATATGCCCGACAAAAAATGAACTCTACCAATATCCACACCACCACTTCTAATAATTATATTTTTCTAATTCAAAGCATCATCTAAGAACTACAAGATTCGTAACATCCTTTTCGTATATTTCACACAGTTTCGTATTCGTAAAGAAAACGAGACTGCCTAAATCGCTATGGAGAAAAAATCATGGGGTTTCCTTGGAAATGCGGACGTTTTAATGTATCTTTGCAAAGATAAATCAAACTATTAATTCCTATGGACGATTATCACGCGGAAAACTTTAATTCGTTGGCGTGAGGATTTAGCTAGATGCGAATCCCCACACCGGTTATTATTTAATGTGGAGATTGGCAGACATGAGAACCTACTGGAATATTACAGATAACTTGACCGCCATTAAAGAATGGCAACCCAATTGCTGGATACAAGTAACGTGTCCAACAGATGAAGACCAACAATTGTTGGAAGAAGAATTTAACATACCCGACTATTTTCTATCAGATATCAGCGATACCGACGAGCGTGCCCGCTATGAATACGACGACGGGTGGATGCTCATTATCTTGCGTATACCGTATGTGAAGGAGATTCGTTCGCGTACGCCATACACCACTGTGCCCTTAGGTATCATCCATAAGAAAGACGTTACCATCACTGTTTGCTTCTACGAGACCAACATGATGATTGACTTCGTAAGCTATCAGCAGAAACGTAGTGAAGGCTTTACGGACTATGTCGACATGATTTTCAGGCTATTCCTTTCTTCAGCCGTGTGGTATCTGAAACGTCTAAAGCAAATTAATGCACTCATAGAAAAGGCTAAACATAATCTGGACCAAGGAGTGAACAACGAAAGTTTGATAGGTTTGAGCAGATTACAGGATTCACTTACCTATTTCACCACTTCTATTCGAGGAAACGAAAACCTGCTGTCAAAGTTGAAATTCAAGCTACAAGTGGACGAATTAGACGCCGACCTTATCGAAGACGTCAACATTGAGATGACACAGGCACGCGAGACCACGGCCATCTACTCAGATATTTTAGAGTCAACGATGGATACTTATTCCAGCATCATCAACAACAACATGAACACCACGATGCGTACACTGACATCCGTATCTATCATCATGATGTTCCCGACACTCATCGCATCACTCTTCGGAATGAACCTTATCAATGGTATGGAGACCAGTCGATGGGGCTTCTGTATAGCACTTTTTATTTCAATCTTCGTATCAGGGCTCTCTTGGTGGATTCTCCGCTTCAAGCGTTTGCTGTGAGATTGTAGTTAAAAAATATCAATTCTACTAGGAATTTACAATTATTTTATTTAAGTTTGCATGAGATATGTCTTATTAGAAGACATTGTATTAACTGTATCTCATCAACTTAATAGCGACATGATGGACTCTCAAGAAAATGCCCTTGAAGTGGGAAAACAAGAAGAAAAAGTTGCAACGAAGGCCTATACCACCAAACAAGAAGTGATAGAACGGCTGAAAGAAATCGTCGGCAACAACGAAAATCCTACCAAGGACGAACTGGATCACCTGAAAACAACGTTCTATAAACTGCACATTGCTGAGCGCGATGCACAGCAAAAAGCATATTTGGAAGAAGGAGGAGACCCGGAGAAATATCAGGTTTTGCCCGATGAAGCCGAAGAAATATTCAAGGCTGAGATGAGTGTCATCAAAGAACGGAGAGCCGAACTCTTCAAACAACAGGAAGAAGAGAAGCAAGCTAACCTAGAGAAAAAGCTCGCAATCATTGAGAAGATAAAGAATATGGCCACATCACCCGATGAAGCCAATAAGTCATATCAAGAATTCAAAGAGATACAACAACAGTGGAAAGAAATCAAAGCTGTACCAGCTGACAAAGCCAATGAGTTGTGGCGAAACTACCAACTCTATGTAGAGCAGTTCTATGATTTACTGAAACTGAACATCGAAGCACGCGAATACGATTTCAAGAAAAACTTGGAATTGAAGACAAAGTTATGTGAAGCTGCCGAGAAATTGGCTGAAGAAACAGACATTGTAAGCGCCTTTCACCAGCTACAAGAGCTACATCAGGAGTATAGAGAGATTGGTCCGGTGGCTAAAGAACTACGCGAAGAGATTTGGACTCGCTTCAAAGCCGCATCAACCGTCATTAATAAGCGCCATCAACAGCACTTCGAAGAGTTGCGTTCTAAGGAAGAAGAGAACCTAAACAAGAAGACTGCACTCTGCGAAAGAACCGAAGAGATATGCAAACAAGAGAATAAGAACGCTGCCGATTGGGAGACACATACCAAGGAAATCATAGCCATTCAAGCCGAATGGAAGACCATTGGATTTGCTCCACAAAAGATGAATGTGAAGATATTCGAGCGTTTCCGTACTGCTTGTGATACATTCTTCAATGCCAAGGCAGAGTATTTCAAGACGATGAAATCACAATTTGCTGAGAATGCAGAGAAGAAAAAAGCACTCGTAGAAAAAGCAAAAGCATTACAAGACAGCACAGAATGGAAGTCTACCAGCGATAAACTGATTGCTCTACAGAAAGAGTGGAAAACCATAGGAATGGTTTCTAGAAAGCTAGGCGACCAACTATGGGAAGAGTTTCTCGGTGCATGTAACAAGTTCTTTGAAGCTCGTAACGCAGCCAATTCGGGTACTCGAAACGAAGAGCATGCCAATCTTGAAAAGAAACATAGCATCATTGAGCAGCTCAAAACCCTGTGCGAAGAGGCCTCCGACAACATCCAAGAGAAGGTACAAAGCCTTGTTGACGAGTATAATAAGGTTGGTCACGTGCCTTTCAAAGACAAAGATAAAGTCTATAAGGAATACCACGACGTGCTGGATAAACTCTATAAGGAGTTGAATATCACTACTGCCCGCAAACGATTAGACAACTTCCGCAACAACATCAAGAACATAGCAAAGCGCGGAGAAGACGCTTTGGGCAACGAACGTGGCCGACTGATGCATCGCTATGAGGCTCTGAAACAAGAGATTATCACTTATGAGAACAATCTAGGATTCCTCAATAGCACCAGTAAAAAGGGCAATAGTCTCATCGATGAGATGAATCGAAAGGTACAAAAACTGAAAGATGACCTCGAATTGGTGAAGCAAAAAATCAAAGCTATTGATGCTGAAAACAAGGAATAATACTATTCATACAAGCAAAAGCCGAGTCTACAGCAGTACGACTCGGCTTTTTTAGAACCATTATAGAATAACATCTATCAAGTATAAACCTATATCTCATGAAAAAATTATCATTTATTACGTTTTTATTATTGCTAAGCCTGTTGTCTATGCAAGCCGAGCAAAAGTATGTACCTACACCGGAGAACCTCGAAGCAAGAAAGGAATTTGAAGGTTTCCGCTTCGGTATTTTCCTCCATTGGGGGATCTATAGTGAATTCGCACAAGGCGAATGGTACCTCAATAGTCACATCAATAAAGACGAATATGCCAAGGCTGCCTCTTGCTTTTACCCCATTCAGTTCGATGCAAATGCTTGGGTAAAAGCCATCAAGGAGTCTGGTGCCAAGTATATTACATTCACCTCACGCCACCACGACAGCTTCTCTATGTTCCATACAGGCGAGACCAAATACAATATTGTGGATGCAACACCTTTCAAACGAGATGTATTGAAAGAGCTATCTACCGCTTGCCAACAGCAAGGAGTGCGTCTTCACGTCTATTATTCTATCCTCGACTGGATTCGCGAAGACTATCCTATCGGTCGAACCGGACTTTATACCGGTCGCAAACTGACCCCCAACTACGATACTTACTTCACTTTCATGAAGAATCAAATACGCGAAATCCTTACCAATTATGGCAAAGTAGGTGCCATTTGGCTCGATGGTTATTGGGATCATGATAGCGATAGTATTCCTTTTAATTGGCGTATGGAAGAGTTTTATCGCTACATCCATAACATCCAACCGGCTTGCCTCGTAGGCAACAACCACCATATTACCCCGATTGACGGTGAAGATTTCCAAATGTTTGAGCGCGACCTACCCGGTGAAAACAAAGCCGGACTATCGGGACAAGACATCAGTAAGTTGCCATTAGAGACCTGCGAGACCATGAATGGCATGTGGGGTTACAAGGTATCTGACCTCAATTACAAGACCACCGACCAACTCATAGAACTCTTAGCGCGCTCTGCCGGCAAGGGAGCCAACCTTCTTATGAACATAGGCCCGCAACCTAACGGTGAACTTCCGGCTGTCGCGCTCGACCGTCTACAAGGTTTGGGCAAATGGATGAAGCAATATGGCGAAACCATCTATGGCACCAAGGCTAGTGAAGTTGGCGAAGCTAAATGGGGAACAAGCACAGCTAAAGACAATAAGATTTATCTACACGTGTTCGATAAGACGCTGTCAAAACTCACATTCACGATTGATAAAAAGCCTAGAAAGGTCATCGACTTCGTAACACGTCGCCCATTGGCTTGCCAATACAACAAAAAGACCAAGCAAGCTACAGTTACATTCACAGCCGACACAACCCCTGATTACGTCATAGAACTAACAAAATGAACCAAAATTATACTTTAGAAGTCTGCACAGGCAGTCTTCAAAGCGTCATCAATGCCGTCAAAGGCGGTGCCAAGCGAATAGAACTTTGCTCAGCACTCAGCCTTGATGGTCTCACTCCATCGCTGGGACTAGTACAAACCGTACGCACATTATTCCCGCAACTCACCATCCACGCCCTCATTCGTTCGCGCGAAGGCGACTTCATTTACAGCGAAGAAGAGATACAAGTGATGGAACATGACATTACAGCATTGCTCCCTTATGTAGATGCAATCGTCAGTGGAGCACTCACACCTGAGGGAGATATAGATGTAGAAACCACTCGCCGACTCATCGTGGCAGCCCAAGGTAAGCCGTTCACCTATCACCGTGCATTCGATGTATGCAGGAATCCGATGCAAGCACTCGACCAATTAATGACATTAGGATGCGCCCGTGTGCTTACTTCCGGCCAACAATCTACAGCCGAAAAGGGCATTCCACAATTGCGCGAATACATCCATCACACCGCCGGCAGAATGATTATCCTTCCCGGCGGAGGCGTTAATCCCGGCAATGTACATCGCATTATCGACGAAACAGGAGCCATCGAGATACATGGTTCTGCTTCCGGAATTTCGCCAAATGGCCGAAAAGAAACGCAGGCAGAGATTGTTAGGCAACTGATTTAATCCTCTTCCCCATCAAAAGGAAAGGAATCTGACTATAAGAATAGAAAAGAGGGATTATGGAAATTGCAATCATGCAACCATCCATAATCCCTCTTTTTTTGTGCCAACTCGCGACAGGGAAAGCCTTTACAACTTCCCTATCACCTTCAATATTTGCTCACCTATATTAATGGTATATCCCTGTTGAACATATACCACGCGGTTAAAGCTATCGCATATCACGAAGATTGGTAACGAAGATGTTCGTAGTTTCAACTGTTCGCATACTTCTTTCAAAATCTTACCATCTACATCTGTTCCCCAAACAACGGTAGAAGGCAGACGGTCGAACTCCTTAAAGTTGAAACGTTCCATGTGTTCGGCGTCTTGGAACAGCAATACCATCTTTCTTCCCCACTTTTCAAACTGCTCTTTGTAAGCACTGATGTCGCGCAAAGTATGGTTTGTCGGTTCCTGATTCGGAGCTACAATACCTACCATATAATATCCGCGCCCAACGGTAGAAAGCAGACTCTTATCTGTATTCGTAGCCTTATCGTGGTAAATATCCTCCGCATTCAAGCTACCAATCACCTGTATATCATCGCTACTTTCGCGCAGAGCGAAACTTAATTTTGTAGTTTCTCCCTTCTTGACACGGAATACTTCCGTATGAGCCAACACCGCACCACTAGCCATTCTCGAACCGGTGGTCAACATATACTCGCCTTCATCCAAGTCCACACCATTGGCAAAATCACCTTTCCATGTCGCGTCTTCCGGATAAGTGAGCAACTGTGCTTGTCCGTTTTCTATCCGACTCAGCGTGAAGTGGATGTAATATTTGGGATTATCATTAAACTTCGAAGCCTGATAATCAAGCACCAATCGACCTTTCGGGGCCACCACAGCCTCAGTCTTACCACCAAATTCCACATCTACCCAATTGTTTCCGGCATAATATTGCAACTTACCATTTACCTCGTTGATACGAGCCGGCCAGCCTAAACTGCGTGCCACCGACACGAAGAAGATATCACGCCCTAGCTTATCTGTTATCTTATCGCGCCACACACTCATCGGTTGCATGCGCAATCCTTGTGGATTGTGTACCTCATCGATACGGATATTCTTCTCACACCACGCCACCAACTGTGCCACACTCTTCACGCCGGCCATCTTCTCGCGCAAGAAATGCTTGTAAGGCGTAAGCCATTCACTCTCCACACGAGGATTCATCACGTAGCAACAATATATGTCCGACGTATCGGTCTGCTCTACGGCATGGTCACGCAACACATCCAATGGCACGTCGCGCAAATCCTTTTTTGAAATCACCTGCAACAGTTTCTGTGCCATCACCTTGTTCTTTGCACCGGCAAGAAAAGCATCTATCGTAGCATGATTGCCGCGCGACTCGTCTTTCATCGTTGCTTCGTAAGCCTGACGAATAGCGTCTTCCTCAGCCATACGCCGTGTATTCTCTGCCCGCTGAGCCGCTGTCACATCGGGCAACTGTCCACTTGTTGGTGGCGGAACAATATCCAAATCCATCTTTTCGGTCAGTTCCGCGTGTTCCAACACCACTTTGACCTCCGGAGTCTTACCGAACGAAATCTTCTGTACGGCCACCTTACCATCTTTCGACACCCACAAGAGCATGTCACCCTTGCCGGCTGTGAGCGACGCCCTACCCTGCCCATCGGTCTGTTTGGTTGCCACCGTGTAGAATTCGGCATAGTTATACACCTTAAATTCCACTTTCGCATTAGCTACACGATTACCTTTAGCATCCACCACGTCTACTTTTACTTCAGCCGTGGGGGCATAGTGGTCTATCACATTGATTTCCGTGTAGTTCGGAGTACGACTCATAACCTCTTCCGGACCGTCGTAATCGCCGAACACTTTGGTATGCATCAACATACCACGCGAGGCACTCTCGTTGAACCACCCCAAGTTTAATACCGGTTCAGGTTCGCATGCACCTAGGAAATACCACTTACCATCGGCCCACGCTTCTACCCATGCATGGTTGTCATCAGTATGTGCCCAACGCGGCGTATAGACCTGTCGAGCCGGTATCCCCACTGCCCTCAAGGCAGCAACAAGAAACGTGCTCTCCTCGCCACAACGTCCATAAGCTGTACAAACCGATGCCAACGGACTACTCGTGCGCGAATCCGACGGTCTATAAGTCACCTTCTCATGGCACCAGTGATTCACTTCTAGAATGGCATTCTTCATTGATAAACCTTTCACACGGTCTTTTAATTCACCATAAAACACCTTGCGACTATGATCCAAATTTTCATTGTTCACACGCACAGGAATCACAAAGTGCTTGAATTCTCGTTCGGGAACAGTCTTTCCCCACGGCATATCGCGCTGTGCCTGCAGCGACATCTCTACATTTTCGCGATAGAAATCGCGCGTATAGTCGGTTTTATCAGGCAACGACATGTAGCGATATAAAAAGTCCATGTACTTTGCCTCTGCTTGTGTGTCGGCTTGGACTGCAACCAAAGGCTTTGCTTGGCAATCCACAGCTCGCATGCTTCCAGCCGTTGCGGCCGTGGCCATAGCCAATAAGATGAATGTTTTCCTGTCCATATGATAAGATTGTTTTGCGCAAAGATACACAACTTTCCGAGCTTATGCAAACCAAATCATCATAAAAAACAGCCTACTTGCCAACTCGTCTGTTTGTTTACTTATCAACTGCAAAGGCTGGGCAATCTTGCTGCCTCGACCATGCAGCGTCGCTGTTCGGGCTTTGCAGTATTGCTGTTATGTGTTTGCAGCGACCTCACCTCAACCCTCTTCTTGAGAAAGGAAGATTATATAGAGTTATCAAGTAAACGAGATGAATCTTAAACACCATTGTTTCCGATAGGCCGTAAAGGATGAAAGGAGGCTAAAAGGCAAACTCCGACGATAATAACATAGAGCAAAAAAACTCGCAAACCGCCAATATGAATATGCTCAATACTTGCTCCGGGCCACCGAGCAATAACACTTACAACCGCATTCATCACTCCAGCTATCAGCCCGACAGCCCATTCCAACACTTGAGCACAAAGCGGTAGCCAACCGATGAGCAACAACAAACAAGCCATATAGAGCAACAACGTGGCACAAGGAATCACAATGAGATTGGATAACAGGAAATAACACGAGAATCGACCGAAGTAATAAGCCACCAATGGAGCCGTACCCACTTGGGCAGCAACCGACGTACACATCATCGCTCCCACCCAACGCAGCACTGAATTCGCAGGGTTGAGCCAATCGAAGAGTGGCCTATACAGACAGAGGATGGCTGCTACGGAACAGAACGAGAGCTGAAAGCCTACATCCCAAAGGCAAAGTGGATTGGCGGCAAGCATGATGATGGCAGCCAATGCCAGCGTGTTGAGCGAGATGTTGTTACGATGTAACAGCGTCACTAGCGAATAAACGGTCATCATCGTGGCTGCACGTGTCACCGACGGTGGAAGTCCTACTAGCATGGCATACGCCCAAATAGCCACGAGGGCAGCCAGTCTGCCTATCAAAGAACGACCGAACAGCAGTGTCAACACCATGAAAATGATAGACAGATGGAGCCCAGATAGGGCAAGGATGTGTGATGTTCCCGCTACCGAATACTCATGTTTCGTCTGCCTACTGAGCATCGACTTGTCACCAAGGGTCATAGCTACCACTACGGCCAAGACGTCTTGCTGCATGCCAGAAGCCATATATCGGTCGGCTAACAATCGCCTCCATTGCAACAAAAGATTTCTGAAACTTCCCGCTTCATGCCCCGACAGCACATGCAATTGACTCATCTGTACGAAAGCCGTGGCTACATAACCATGCACTCGCATCCATCGCTCGTAATCAAAATGCCCGGTAGAAAGAAAATTTTGCGGCCTCTCCAATCGCGATACGAACTCCACTCGATTACCAACTGCCAACCGCATGCTACGCACATTGTCGCCATAGAGCGACGCTCGTACCTTGAGCGACCGCTTGAGTGAATGCCGTTGTATCGTCTGAACATCCATATCGCACATCACTACACGCCTATGAACGGTCGGATTACCTATAACTACAGCCTCTATGTGGCATTTCTCATCAGGCAAAGTCGGATGAAGCCGATGGTTATGGAAAGTTATGAGCCAAATGCCGACGACCATGGTCACCAACACTATCATGACGGTTTGCCACACACGGTAGCGTATCCACCATGCCAACAACACAAATAACAGTCCCACGCTCGTCCATATACGCAGCGAAAAAGTATCGCCCCAATGGTTGCCAATGAGAATACCGAAAATAAAAACGGCTGCTATGCGAACTAAAGGTATAGATTGTAGGTTGGACAAATGGTTCATGTGGTTGTGTTGTTCAGGCTAGTGTGTATCCCTTTTATTCCTATATCCCTGTGGTGTAAGACCCGACTTGGCTTTGAAGAAATTAGTAAAAGCCGACTGGTCGTTGAAATGTAAGGTTTCTGAAATCTCCCCTATCGTAAGGTCAGAACTACGCAAAAGGTTACAAGCTTCCCTGTAAGTGAGTTGCGATAGATGCTCGCTGACCGTCGCACCTGATATTTCTCGCACCGTACGAGAGAGGTAGGTAGGCGTCATATTCAACTTATCGGCATAGAAAACCACCTGCCGTTCCTGTCTAAAATTCATATTAGCAAGATGCATAAAGATTTTAAAAATATTCTCTTTGTGCTTGAAATCGTGCGTGAAGAGTTTGTCATCGTATGGTAATTCGACGATAAACAACAGACAAACATGTACCAACGAGCGAATTATCTCTACTTTATAGAGATGCGAATACCTAATGGCTGTACGGATTTGATGAAACAATCTGCTTAGATCAGCAACTTTCTGGTCATCTAGATGATATACCGGTGCTTGTGTCAAAAAGGTTTCCGGCATCATCACATCAGAGTCGTTGCTCACCGAACGCATGCCAGCGTAGAACGCACTATCAATCATCAAGCCCTCTAAAACGGTGTCTGAATCGTTGGAAAGGCAGTGTACCAATTGGAAAGGAGCCACAACTAACAGGTCGCCAGCATGCAATTCCACACTGTTATCGCCTATCTCTACCGACAGATTCCCCGACCTCAACAACAATAATAGGTAGAAACTGATTCTTCCTTCAAAGAAAGCCATCGTACAATCGGGCGTGGCAGCCGTAGAAAAAGCGGCTACATCATCGCCATAAACATCGGAAATATGGTATTGTTCGGCTATTTCCGACAAGCCAAAAAGATGCTTCAAAACCATGACAGTCCTATGATGTGTACATCACAAAGTTACAAATTGTTTCGATATTCACAAAAAACAAGCAGAAATTTATAAAGACCGATACTGCATTTCGAGCTAACTTTGTAGAAGATAAACTGCACTCGGCAATTTAAGAATAAATTCTTATTGCACTCGTTTGCACTATCTTTGTGATAGATTATACTTGACAAAAAAAATAAGGATTTAAAAACGAACAATCTATGATAACAACAATGGTACTCATACAGCTTGCTATCGTATTGGCACTGATATTTATCGGTGCACGAGTTGGCAGCATCGGACTCGGTATCTATGGCATGGTGGGTGTATTTATACTCGTCTTCATTTTCGGACTCAAGCCGGGTAAACTACCTATTGACGTGATGCTCATCATCGTTTCGGTCATTACGGCTGCTGCATCATTGCAAGCTGCCGGTGGATTAGACTATCTCGTGGGCGTGGCAGCACGCTTTCTACGCCGTCATCCACAACAGATTACGTACTACGGACCACTCACTACATGGCTCTTCTGCCTTGTTGCCGGCACAGCACACACATCTTATTCGCTGCTACCTATCATCTCTGAAATAGCCAAGAATTCCAAAATTCGTCCTGAACGCCCGTTAAGTGTGGCCGCCATCGCGGCTTCACTAGGTATCACTGGAAGCCCTGTCTCGGCCGCAACAGCAGCCATTATCAGTACCGACTTGCTGGGTGGGCGTGGCATCGAACTCAAAGATATACTCATCATCTGTATTCCTGCATCGCTCATTGCCATTCTTGTATCGGCCTTTGTACAAAACTTTGTGGGTAAAGAGTTGGAAGACGATCCCGAATATCAGCGCCGAGTGCGCGAGGGAATCATCAATCCCGAAGCCGATTTACGCAAGATGGAAGAGATGGAAAGCCATCCGTCGAAATATGCACGACGTTCTGTATGGGCTTTCCTTTTAGGAGTTGTGCTCGTCGTCATATTCGGTTCAGCTCCTTCATTGCGCCCCTCGTTCATGGTAGACGGTGTGAAGACCACACTCGGCATGCCCGAAACTATTGAGATTATCATGATGTCTGTGGCCGCACTCATCCTGCTCTTCGGCAAAGCCAACATTAAAAAAGCTGTAGAAGGTAACGTTTTTGCGGCCGGAATGAATGCCATGGTATCTATATTTGGTATTGCATGGATGGGCGATACTTTCTTCAATGGCAATCTAGAGTTCTTCAAATCTCACATCGCAGAGGTGGTTACGCAGTATCCTTTCCTCTTTGCCATCGCCTTATTCTTCATGTCTATCATGTTATTCTCGCAGGCAGCAACCGTCAGAACGCTTTATCCGCTCGGCATCGGACTCGGTATCAGTCCGCTGGCGTTGGTAGCTATGTTCCCAACGGTAAATGGTTACTTCTTCATTCCCAACTATCCTACTGAGGTAGCAGCCATCAATTTCGATCAAACAGGAACTACCCGCATCGGTAAGTATGTGCTTAATCACTCGTTCCAGTTATCGGGTTTCATCACTACTTTCGTATCCATAGGCGTAGGTTATCTCATTATGCAAATGCTATAATGCTATCTTTTAACTTTATAAACCCGGCGTCAAGCCACAATCTCTAATCATTATGACAAAGAAATTTTATTCAATGGTAGTGCTATTTGCACTGTTTATCAGTTTATCAATGGCTGCCAAGCCTAAGATTCGTATCATTGCTACGGGCGGAACGATTGCCGGTGTCAGCGCTTCGGCAACTTCTTCGGCTTACAGTGCAGGCCAAGTAGGCGTTCAAACTCTTATACAAGCCGTTCCACAAATGCTAGATTTGGCCGATGTCAGTGGTGAGCAATTGGTCAATATCGGTTCACAAGACATGAACGATGAGGTTTGGCTGAAACTCGCCAAACGCATCAATCAATTACTAAACAACGAAGGTTACGACGGCGTTGTGGTGACTCACGGCACAGATACGATGGAAGAGACGGCTTATTTTTTAAATCTTACTGTGCATAGCGACAAACCTGTCATCCTCGTAGGATCTATGCGACCCTCCACAGGCATCAGTGCCGACGGCCCGGGTAATCTCTATGCCGGTGTAGCTGCGGCAGCAAGTGCCAATTCAAAAGGCCGTGGTGTAATGTGTTGTATGAACAATCTGCTGCTCGATGCAAAAGAAGTCATCAAGACACATACCACGGATGTAGCCACATTCCAAGCTGCCAACTACGGCAAAGTGGGATATGTATATAATGGTGAAGCCATTTACAACAGCTCGGTAGACAACATCCACACCACCAAGAGCGAATTTTCGGTAGACAATCTCGACAAGTTACCGCAGGTAGGTATCGTCTATGGCTATGCCAACTGTTCTCCGCTACCCATGCAGGCATTCGTAGATGCCAACTTCGATGGTATCGTTTTGGCCGGTGTAGGCGATGGAAACTTCTATAAAGACGTGTTTGATGTAGCATTGAAAGCACGTGCTAAAGGTATCAACGTCGTACGTTCATCTCGTGTTCCTACCGGTCCTACCTGCCTAAATGGTGAGGTTGACGACTCCAAATACCATTTCGTAGCTTCTCTAACGCTCAATCCTCAGAAGGCACGTGTACTCTTGATGCTGGCTTTGACCAAGACCAAAGACTGGCAGAAGATTCAGGAATACTTCCAAAAGTATTAATCTCAAACTGCACAAACTTAGGAGTTAGAAGGAGTCAATAGGAGTTTAAATCTCTTGGAGACTTGAAGTCAACCGACAAATATCTATTAATTTCCCTCTGTTACTCCAACGCCTAGCAGGCGCTTAAACTTCGATAACTCCTAAGTTGAGTTTCTTTGAAAAATTTAAAACACAAATTTAGCACCTTATGAAACAATATCTATCAATTGTAGCTGCACTATGTATCTCGATGGGTGCGGCAGCACAAGGCAGCAATACAGGCATGGGCGGACAAGACGGGAATTATCAATCCTTGGCCGAACGAGTACTGAAACTGGAAAAGAAGACCGATGCTTTCAACGTATACTTCAACTATGCGGCTTCAGGAAGCGCCACAGAGACAAACGGTGTATGGGGAACGGGATTCGCCAACAAGCAGTTACGCTTGGAAATCAAGGGTAATATCACCGACAAACTGTTCTATCGCTTCCGCCATCGCTTGAATAAAAGCGATGCAGCCAAGAGCAAAGACAACTTTGCCAAAGCCACCGACATTATGATGGTAGGCTATAGTTTCAACGACAAACTGACCGTTCAAGCCGGTAAGATGTGCCAGATATGGGGTGGATTTGAATTCGATGAGAACCCTATGTACATCTATCAGTACTCTGATATGGTTGATAACATGGACAACTTCACCGCCGGAGTGGTGTTATCTTATAAACCTGTACCCACACAAGAGATTGCCGTAGAAGTCTCTGATGCCGATAATGACAAGTTTGCCGACTACTATGGCGGTAATGTTGTAGCTACTGCGGGTTCTTCATTACGCGAATTAAAGGCCGTTACAGGCAGCAATAATCCCCTTACCTACATTGTCAACTGGAACGGAAGTTTCTTAAACGACGTGCTACAGACTCGTTGGGCGTGGGGTATTCAGACGCAGGCACGCCATAAATATTCGCGCATGATAACCTTGGGACAGAAGTTGAATCTCCCCAAATTCCAATGGTACTTCGACTATATGGGCGCGTTCGACAGCCTAGACCGACTTCGTATCGCCAGTGGAGAACTGGGTAGTCTGCTCCAAACTGGCTCCGAACAGTCCGGATACTTCAGCGATGTGCACTATAACTCGTTCATCAGCAAAATCAATTGGCAGTTTGCTCCACAGTGGAACCTCATGCTCAAGGGTATGTACGAGACTGCTAGCGTCTCTAAGATAGAAGAGTATAAGAACTATCGCAAATCGTTTGGATACATGGGTTCAATCGAATATTACCCCGTACACCAGCAAGATTTCCGCCTGTTCTTAGCTTATATAGGGCGTAAGTTCAATTATAGTGAGAAGTCAGGTTTGGCCGACTACAACACCAACCGCATCGAACTAGGCTTCATGTACAGAATTAAATGTTTCTAATGAGAAAGAGATAACTGGAGTAAATAGAAGATAACTGGAGACAACAGAAGTTAGCAGACAATAGTAAATAGACTCTAACAAATATACATTTGTCTGCTAACTCCATACAACGATAAGTTGTTTAACTCCCGATAACTTTATTCTTACTCCTACAAAAAACAATAATATGGAAGAAAAATTCAGAGTAGAGTCCGACCTTTTAGGCGAACTGAAGGTTCCGGCAGACGCTTATTATGGCGTACAAACACAACGTGGTATCAACAACTATCATATCTCACGCAAAAAAATGCGCGACTATCCCGACTACGTCATCGCCATCGCGTACGTTAAACTGGCTGCCGTGCAGACCAACCATAGCCTCGGTGTCATCAACGACGAGATTGCCGGAGCCATCTCACAGGCTTGTCGAGAGATTATAGACGGAAAGTTACACGAGAACTTCCCCATTGATATGATGCAGGGAGGAGCTGGAACATCGGTCAACATGAATGCTAACGAGGTAATAGCCAATCGTGCATTGGAGATTATGGGGCACAAGAAAGGGGAATACCAATACTGTTATCCCAACGACCATTGCAACTGTGGACAGTCTACCAACGACGTTTATCCCACCACAATTCGCCTTGCCATCATTCGCATGAATAAGAGTTTGGTAGCTAGCCTCACCGGTCTTATCAGCGCATTGCGCTACAAGGGCGACGAATACAAGGATACCATCAAGATGGGACGCACGCAGTTGCAAGACGCTGTACCTATGACGGCAGGGCAAGAATTCAATGCTTACGCCAACAACTTGGAAGAAGAAATACTGAACCTAGAGCGTAATGTGAAGCTATTGCACGAGATTAACATGGGCGGTACGGCCATCGGAACCGGTCTGAATGCTGTTCCGGGCTTCGCAAAGCTATGCGCAGCCAATCTAAGCAAGCTCACTGGCGAGACATTCATCTCTGCATCCGACCTCGTAGAAGCCACTCCTGATACAGGAGCATACGTTAGTTACTCATCGGCATTAAAGCGGTTGGCCGTGAAACTGTCTAAGATATGCAACGACTTCCGCCTCATGGCATCGGGACCCCGATGTGGTTTGCACGAAATCAACCTACCTGCGAAGGCTCCCGGTTCTTCTATCATGCCCGGAAAGGTGAACCCCGTCATCCCCGAAGTGACCAACCAAGTATGCTTTAAGGTCATCGGTAACGATACAACCATCTCGTTTGCAGCCGAAGCAGGCCAGTTAGAACTCAACGTCATGGAGCCTGTGATTACCGAATGTATGTTTGAAAGCCTCTGGTGGTTGCGTAATGCCATCGATACATTGACCGAAGAGTGCGTGTTAGGTATCACCGTGAACCGCGAACGTTGCTACGAAATGGTGAAAAACAGCATCGGTATCGTTACTGCTTTAAATCCTTACATCGGTTATAAAACCAGTACCAAGGTGGCCAAAGAGGCACTCGAAACCAATCGTTCAGTCTACGACATCGTATTAGAGCAAGGTATTATGACCAAAGAACAACTCGATTTGGCTCTCGATCCCAAAGAAATGCTCAAACCACATAAATTTGAATTGCCTAAAAAATAGAATATAAGTTGAAAATAAAACGATTTCCCAGTGAAGTCACCCCCGATAAAGAAGATGGTAAAAGCTCCTTTATCGGGGAATTTTAATATATATGTCTCGTCGCCAAGTGAATTACCGGCAACATGCTACTTACTTTATCGACTTGTTGATTTTGCACTTCTATTTTAAGAGGACTGTTACATATAGATACAAAAATCCCCATGCAAACAGACTCATCTCATTGCATGGGGACTTATAGAAGGAATTGCTCTCTTACTTATGCTGCTTGTAATAATCCAAGCCAAGCTGTACATTCTTCTTCAAAGCATTGGAAGAGTAAGTAGCACCAGACACTCCATCAACGTCCATCTTAGCTGCTTTGCTGACAGTCTTGCCTGTATAAGATGCCAACAGAGCCTTGGCACGATTGAAATACTTGGGAGTCTCGTGGTTGGGAAGGGCTTCTATCTTCACCACTTTATTCTTACGAATATAGATTTTAAGGGGCGTCATACTCCTAAACCCTTTCACATTCTTGCCCAACAATTGCGTATTGACTACAGCTGTATCCTTATCTTGGGTGATAATATCGTTACCCGGAATGGCACTTATCAACAATATGATCGCCAAAACCGCCAAGGCAGAGGTTATCCAAGTTATCTTTTGATTCTTCATTACCTATAATTTTTAATACCTATTTTTGTTAAATCTAGATTGCAAAGTTAACGGAATATATCCAAAGAATCGCAACAAAACACGTCAGTTTATGTTTTTTTACCAAAGAAAACGCTATCTTTGTAAAAACAGGACCATCATACATCACTATGCTTAAAGCTTTCATAGCGTTCCTTATAGCACTCATAGTACCCGATATTTACATCTGGATTCACTTCATAGGTACAGATGTGGCATGGTGGATAACGCTGCTTTATGCACTGCCGACAGTGGTCTTAATAGGTTCTTTCATTGCCGGCAATCTAGGATTCTATCACAATACGTGCCTGCGTATCTTCTTTTCGCTGAATCTATGCATCGTATTACCGAAATTGGTATTCGCTCTTTTATCATCGATATTACCCACGTGGCTAAGTCTAACCATTGCCTTGGCCTTGGTGGCAAGCATTGCTTACGGATTCATTGCGGGTTGGCGGCGACTCACAGTGCGTAGAGAGACTATCAAGTCTGAACTTCTACCGCCATCGTTCGACGGATTCCGCATCCTTCATTTCTCTGATTTGCATGCCGGGACATTCCTCAGAAGTCACTCGTTCATTCAACATCTCGTACAAGAAATCAACCGTTTACATCCCGACCTCATTGTCTTTACAGGCGATTTGGTGAATGTGAGCGCCGATGAAGTGATGCCATTCATGCGCGATCTACGTCAACTACACGCTCCATACGGTGTCTATTCGATTCTAGGAAACCACGACTACTGCGAGTATGGCAAAGACCATACGCTCCAAAATGTGGAACGCAATCAGCGCATGTTGCGCTACATAGAAGAGAAAATGGGCTGGCGACTGCTGCTCAACGAGCACGTATTGCTCGAAAAAGCATCCGATAAGATTGCTCTTATTGGTGTGGAAAACACCAGCCGACCACCATTTCCCTCTTATGGAGACCTACAGCGAGCCATGCAGGGGCTTCCCGACGACATGTATAAAATACTCTTAAGTCATGATCCTACGCACTGGCGACGCAACATTGTAAGCCAAACCAACATCGCACTCACGCTGAGTGGGCACACGCATGCTGGACAAGTGAAGATAGGACGACTCTCCCCGGCACGGTTCGCATACCGAGAATGGGGTGGTATATACAAAGAAGCCCAGCAGACACTCTATGTATCGCTGGGCTTAGGGGGGACAATGCCGTTTCGATTGGGGGCATGGCCAGAAATTAACCTTTTAGAGTTGAAGAGCTCTAAAAGATAATGATGCAAAGCTAATAGATAAGGACTAAGACTCTATTGAGCCACTCGAATGCGCTTACCCGTCAACTTCTGTATATCTTTCAACTGTTTCCTTTCGTCATCGCAGCAGAAACTGAGAGCCAAACCTTCATTTCCTGCACGGCCGGTACGACCTATACGATGCACATAAGTTTCCGGAACATCGGGGATATCGTAGTTGATAACCAATGGTAGTTCGTTGATATCAATACCACGGGCAGCAATGTCGGTGGCCACCATTACACGTGTTTTACCGGTCTTAAAGTTGCCTAAGGCCGATTGGCGAGCCGACTGACTCTTGTTACCATGGATGGCTTGACTCTTGATACCTGCTTTTACAAGCTTACGGACGATATTGTCGGCACGATGCTTGGTGCGAGAGAACACGAGTACGGAGCGTTCGTCGCGCTCATGGAGCAGTGAGATAAGTAGCGCAGTCTTCTCTTGTTTCTCTACGAAATAGAGTCGTTGGTCGATGGTATCGACGGTAGAAGAGACCGGTGTCACCTCTACACGGGCGGGATTGTGCAATATCTTGCGCGTAATCTCCTGTATTTCTTGTGGCATGGTAGCCGAGAAGAGCATGGTCTGCTTCTGTTTCGGCAGCATGGGCAATAGCTTCTTGATGTCGTGGATGAATCCCATATCGAGCATACGGTCGGCCTCATCGAGCACGAAATAGCGTATACTGTCGAGTCGAAGCAATCCTTGAGCTTTGAGATCGAGCAGTCGGCCGGGTGTAGCAACGAGTATATCAATGCCTCGGCGCAGCATGTCGACCTGCGGTTGCTGCCCCACTCCACCAAAGATAACACCATGTCGCACACCGGTATGACGTGCATAGTCGGTCAAGCACTCTTCTATCTGTAGAGCCAACTCGCGAGTCGGCGTCAATATAAGCGCACTAATGCCACGACTTTTCTGCGAAGTCTGACTGATATGTTGAATAAGTGGGATGGCAAATGCCGCTGTTTTTCCGGTTCCGGTCTGTGCGCATCCTAATATATCGCGCCCTTGTAATGCTACCGGTATGGCTTTCTCCTGAATGGGAGTAGGTTCTGTATATCCTTTTTCTGAAACGGCCTGCAATACAGGCTCTACAATCTTTAAATCCTGAAATGTCATTGTTTGTTTTTGAAAGAAGTTGACGAGTAGACTAGTTGACAAGTTAACGAGGTATCAATCATATTGTCCATTCGTTCACTTATAAACTCATAAACTAGTTTACTCGTTTACTTGTCTATTCGTCAACTCTTATTTAATATCTTCTCCTGTCGTTGTTGAAGTTACGACGGGGACGCTCCTCACGGGGCATAGCCTCTTTTACGTAAATAGTACGACCATCGAACTCCGTCTCATTAAGTGCGTCGATGGCCTTGCGAGCATCGTCGTCGTTGGACATTTCTACGAAGCCGAAGCCTCTAGAACGTCCTGTTTCGCGATCAGCGATGATTCTTGCTGATGTAATTTCCCCAAACTCTGAAAAACGGTTGCCCAAAGCTGCATCGTCTGTGCCGTAGCTTAGGCCTGAAATGTAAATGTTCATTTTTAATAAATGATGTTTTAAATAAATACTGGAAATCGGAGTTAAGAGAATAATTAAAGGAGCTGCTGCTTACTATTTAACTTGTAAAAGGAAGAGCGTTACGATAATAAGCCGAAACTCAAATTCGCAACAAAGGTATGGTAAATAATCTATAACAAACTATAACCAACCGCTTTTCTATACAAAAATAACCTTTTTTATATTTAAGAGTGGGGCTATTAGAGTCTAAACTCGTCTACTTGCCAACTTGTAAACTCTTCAACTACCAAACTGCAAGGCCGTAGCAATATCTCTGTTCGGGCTTGGCAGTAATGCTGAAAAGCCGAGACAGCAACACTGCCAAGCCCCTGCAATAAATCAATGGTGATTCCACGACGCCTTCATAGTCAAAATAAACGACGCTTTCCTTTGCCTTTCCAGTAGATTACACTATCTTTGCAAGTATGAATCCACAAGAGACTAACAGTATCAAATGGAGTGAAAACGTGTTGATTGCCGATGCCGATTACATCGACAAAGTGGCCTTTAACCTCACCGTAAACTTCGAACGCATGATTGGACGACGCATTCCAAAGGCCGATATGAGTCAATGGGGTGTATGTATAGCGCTGGATGGAGGAGTCCGTCCGGGTGAGAATGAAATACAAATGGTTCTCATTCATGACGAAAATCAACTGCAAATGGACAACTTTCAACCTTCTGATTATGCCAAAGAGTTGGATGGTCGTGCTTTCAAAGACAAGAAGTTAGGCGAGTTCAGTGTCAATACCATCGCTGCAGGAAAGATGACTTCTAAAGACGAGGCGATATTAGACGTGCTCTGTCTAGCATTGGAACGCCCGGAAGTAAAGCGTATCATGGTCATCCCTAACGCAGAACAAGGCGAGCTCTATGCTACCATTCGACAGACACTGCGCCAAATAGACGACGAAAAGCGCATCACCATCTTTGCCATGCAACCCATGGAAGGTGGCAATTTTAGGCAAGAAATATTGGGATACAGCCTCATGAGCGCACTGGGAATCAAGGCCGACGAAGTAAAGAGCTATTAAACAGATAGTCAATTAAGAATCACAAAAACAACAAAATAAACACTATGTCAAGAGTATTAATGATTGGAGCAGGTGGCGTAGCTACCGTGGCAGCATTCAAAATAGCACAGAATGCTGATGTATTCACCGACTTCATGATTGCTAGTCGGCGGAAAGAGAAGTGCGACAAAATAGTAGAAGACATCCATAAAGCTGGATGGAACATGCCCATAGAAACGGCTCAGGTAGACGCCGACGACGTGGAACAGCTCAAAACACTTTTCAACAGCTTCAAACCGGAGTTGGTTATCAACCTCGCTCTCCCCTATCAAGACCTCACCATCATGGACGCTTGCTTGGCTTGTGGGGTGAATTATCTCGATACAGCCAACTATGAGCCAAAGGATAAAGCACACTTTGAGTACTCTTGGCAGTGGGCTTATAAAGATAAATTTGAAAAGGCAGGCCTCACAGCCATCCTCGGTTGCGGATTCGATCCGGGTGTAAGCGGTATCTATACGGCTTATGCTGCCAAACATCACTTCGACGAAATCCATACACTTGACATCGTTGACTGCAACGCCGGAAACCATCATAAGGCCTTTGCAACCAACTTTAATCCCGAAATCAACATCCGTGAGATTACACAAAAGGGACTCTATTACAAGGATGGGCAGTGGATTGAGACCGAACCATTGGCTGTACATAAGGCGCTGACTTATCCAAACATCGGCCCTCGCGAGAGCTATTTGATGCACCACGAAGAGTTGGAGAGTTTGGTATTAAACTACCCTACCATCAAGCAGGCACGCTTCTGGATGACTTTCGGACAACAGTATCTCACTTATCTTGACTGTATTCAGAACCTAGGTATGAGCCGTATTGACGAAATAGAATACGAAGCTCCGTTGGCAGATGGTTCAGGTAAGACTGCAAAAGTAAAGATTGTACCTTTGCAATTCCTCAAGGCTGTATTGCCAAATCCACAAGATCTCGGAGAAAACTACGATGGTGAGACCAGTATCGGTTGCCGTATTCGCGGTATCAAGGATGGCAAAGAACTCACTTACTACGTTTACAACAACTGCAAACACCAAGAAGCTTACAAGGAAACAGGCATGCAAGGCGTTAGTTACACGACCGGTGTACCTGCCATGATTGGTGCCATGATGTTCTTCAAAGGTCTATGGCGCAAGCCCGGTGTGTGGAATGTAGAGAACTTCGACCCCGACCCATTCATGGAAAAACTCAATGAGTGCGGCCTGCCTTGGCACGAAGTATTCGGTGGGGAGTTGGAATTGTAATTTCAAGGAGTTAAGGAGTTAGAGGAGTAATTGGGAGTTAAGCCAAATGCTTATACTCCCACAAGCTTATAAAAGTCAATGAATTGTTCTTTTCAAGACATTATTGCATGGCGCGAAGCACATAAGTTTGTGCTCCCTGTTTATCAAGTAACTTCCTCTTTTCCTAATTCTGAGAAATTCGGACTCACTTCTCAATTCCAGCAAGTAGCCGTTTCTATCCCGGCCAATATAGCCGAAGGATATCGCAAACTCAGCAAAGCCGACAAGCTAAGGTTTCTAAATATAGCTCAAGGTAGTTTGGAGGAATGCAGATACTACATACTGTTAGCGAAAGATTTAAAATACATATCACAGCCACAACACGACAGTCTATGTATACAAATAGAAACTACTAGTAAATTGCTTAATGGATATTGTAAGGGTATTATCAATCACTCTTTCGACAAAAAATATATAATGCATGAGATAATAGTAGACGCTACACAAATTCTTCGCAAGCCTCTGTAACTCCAACAACATCAAGACTGTAACAAAATAAATATCAAGGAGATTACGCCCATAAGCATTTGGCTTAACTCCATAACTACAATTAACAACATAACTCCTTTATTATGTCAAAAGAAGAAACAACAGACGCACTGAAAGCTGCACAAGAGGGGAAACTGAAAGCGCTTCAGGCTGCTATGTCAAAGATAGAAAAAGATTTCGGTAAGGGTACCATCATGCGCATGGGCGACCAACAAGTAGAACATGTAGAGGTCATCCCTACCGGTAGTATCGGACTAGATGTGGCTCTCGGCGTAGGTGGATACCCACGCGGAAGAATCATCGAAATCTACGGACCGGAAAGTTCTGGTAAAACAACATTAGCCATCCATGCCATCGCTGAGACGCAGAAAGCCGGCGGTATCGCAGCATTCATCGATGCCGAACACGCTTTTGACCGCTTCTATGCAGAAAAGTTGGGCGTGGATGTAGAGAACCTTTGGATTTCTCAACCGGACAATGGAGAGCAAGCTTTAGAGATTGCCGACCAGTTGATTCGTTCATCTGCCATTGATATTTTGGTCGTTGACTCGGTCGCTGCACTTACTCCTAAGTCGGAAATCGAGGGAGATATGGGCGATAACAAGGTGGGCTTGCAAGCTCGTTTGATGAGTCAAGCACTGCGAAAACTTACGGCTACCATCAGCAAAACAAATACTACCTGCATCTTTATCAACCAGTTGCGCGAGAAGATTGGCGTGATGTTCGGCAACCCGGAGACCACAACAGGTGGTAATGCACTGAAGTTCTATGCGTCGGTGCGCCTAGATATTCGTCGCAGCACAGCCATCAAAGACGGCGACCAACAGATTGGTAACGAAGTACGTGTTAAGGTTGTGAAGAACAAGGTGGCTCCTCCTTTCCGCAAGGCAGAATTCGAAATCATGTTCGGAGAGGGTATTAGCAAGATTGGAGAGATTGTAGACCTTGGCGTTGAATACGGTATTGTGCAGAAAAGTGGTAGCTGGTACAGCTACAACGGTTCAAAATTGGCACAAGGTAGAGATGCTACCAAGGCGTTACTCCGCGACAATCCGGAACTATGCGAGGAACTTGAAGGCTTAATCAAACAGGCTATTGCCGAGAAACAATAAGTTTGTAAAATACAAAATGGCAGCTATGTATCAATACATAGCTGCCATTTCTCATTCTTACATTATATATAATAGGGAAAGGTTCTTACCCTTTCATAAAATCTTAATAACACCTGTAAGTGATTTATACTGCTTGTAGACGTTTTAGATGGCACAATAACAACTTACCATTACCATCACGTAAGTGCATACCATTGCCTCTACAATAGCGGAAATACTTGCAATCGGCACACTCATCCTTACGCATCCACTCACGATTACGATAGGGTTGGTATCGATTTTCCCACACTTCCATGAAGTCATCTTCATAAATATTGCCTTGATGATAGTCGGCACGAATACTCGCACAAGCCGAGATGGAACCATCAACTAGTACCGATCCGGTCGTTATACCGGCATTACAAAAGAAGAAATTATCGCGTACATCGCCCTCATAGTTGCCCAAGAATCCTTCGCAACCGTAACTCGTATGGATTCGTCCTTCCTTTCTTGTCTGCTTGATGAAATCAAAAAGTCCTCTGAATTCTTCATTCGTAAGGCGCATCATTGGGTCATAGGCAGCCCTACCCACAGGGAATACACTGAACAAACGCCAAAGTTTAACACCCTTAGCAATCAAAAACTCCTTGATATCATTCAACTTTCCATAGTTTTGACGGTTCACACAAGTCACCACATCAAACACCAATGGATAGGCAGCCACCATCATATCAATAGCACAAGAGACTCGCTCAAAGCTATGCTTGTGCCCTCTCATCCAGTTATGATCCTCCTCTAGCCCATCCATACTCACGGTGATGGAATGCAATCCGGCATCCAGTAACTTATTGAAACGTTCTTGTGTCAAGTACAACCCATTAGTCACCATACCCCAAGGGAATCCTTTCTCATAAATAGCAGCGCAACATTCCTCCAAATCTTCACGCATCAAAGGCTCTCCACCAGTCACGACAACGAACACTTGATGCGGATCTTGCTTGGCAGCAATGCCATCCAACACGCGCAAGAAATCTTCTTTCGGCATGTCCCTAGCCTCCATCTTCACCTTACAATCGCTTCCACAGTGCCTACAATGAAGATTACAACGCAACGTACATTCCCAAAACAACTGGCGCAAGGGATGCTCTTCCACCTTTTGATTGAGCATTTTGCGCCACAATTCCAATGCCACTTTACGGCGAAATGATAGAGGTGTTGCTTTCATTTACTTCTTTTGTTTCTTCAATTTCTTATCTGCTGTCACCTCAAAGTACCCTTCTATTCCATCCGGAACCTTTTTCTTTTTGCACAATAGTGACCTGCGTGCCTTTCAAAGAGCTCTTTTCAAACGTGCCACCATTGGCTTCGCCGTCCACGTCTTCAAACATAACGACAAGGTCTTCCTTTAAATATCTTTCACTAGAACTATACAACTTTTTAGTAGAGAATTTCCCTTCTGCATCTGTATAGACGGTATCGCGTCCTCCCAAATAGTTATTAGTTGGTATTGCAACAACTCGTATGCCCTTGATATGAGCTCCATCTTCCGTCTTTACCTGTCCTTTTACTTGGAATGAAATATTAGGAACGCCATATTCACAAATCATTGGTCCATCAGGGTCGTCTAAAGATTTGCTACAAGAACCAAATCCTAACAGGGTAAACAATGCTGCCAATAGAGCATTATACCAATGTGTAAATTGTACTTTCATGGTCAATTCATTAAATGTTACTATTATAATAAGGAGTGAATCTACTTCGACTTCTTAGTTAATTTCTTATCTGCTGTCACCTCAAAATCACCCCCATACCAATGCTCTCCTTTTTTCTTCTGTACAATAGTGACCTGCATGCCTTTCAAAGAGTCCTTTTCAAACGTGCCACCATTGGCTTCGCCGTCCACGTCTTCAAACGTTACAACAAGTTCATTCTTCAAGTATGACTCCCCATAAGTCTTTAACTTCTTCATCTCAAAATTACCATTGGCATCGGTATAAGCCGTATCTCTCCCCTGCGTTTCACGATAATTTCGACTTTTTATTGTCACTTGAATTCCTCTTAGATCGCTTCCCGTGTCTCCTTTCACGTTTCCTTTCACTTGATAAGACACTATTGGTGTACCATATTCCTCAGTACCTGTAGAATCACAAGATTCAAAACCGAGCAGCGAAATCAGCGAAGCAAGAATTGCACTATACCAATGATTAAGCCTTATTTTCATGTTTCTTCTATTAAAGTTTTCTATTGTTATAATCGCAAAAATAATAAATCTTGCGCCCTATTTCCAACTTTTCGCCCCTCTTTATACTTTTTTAATCTTGTTAAAAACTGATTTCAGCACCACCTCTAGAGCAAGAACAAAACATAATAGTGTTCACATTATCTGAGCAACAATAATAGAAGATGTAATCATTACAAAACTTTTCAATTATTTTCTCAATTGGATAACTTTTTTTACGTAACTTTGTCGAAAGTTGAACGAAATAGAATAGCTCTTATTTAAAAGTCTAATAAGAGTTTAACAGCAACCAAAGCATAACCAATTTAACATCAACAACTTAGGTTAAAACAGCAATAATGGAAATCAAGAAAAGGAATGGTAAAATCGAAATATACGATTTACAAAAAATAATATCAGCTATCAAGAAGAGTTTCAACAGCGTAAACAATCTTGGACATGAGCAAGAAATCGAAGCTATGGCAAACGAGGTAGAATGCTACCTCAACGAACATGGCGACAAACGAGATGTTGAAAACATTCAAGACAAGGTAGAAAAGACTTTGATGGAACACGGTTTCTACGACGAAGCCAAAAGTTATATCCTCTTCAGATGGCAACGAAACGAGCAGCGAAAATACATTAGGAACATCGCATTCAATATCGGTGACAATGGCATAGAAGAGGTTCTCAACGGCATTCGTCAAGACTTTCGCGAGGCAGAGTACAGCGTCACACTTCTATCAGATAAGTTTGTAAGTTTCTCAAAACCCCTCATGAGCCAAAAAGAAAAACTCAACGCGCTCATCAAAGCGGCCGTAGAACTTACCACGGCAGAAAGTCCGATGTGGGAAATGATATCAGGCAGATTGCTCAGCTTCCAAATAAACCGAGGCATTGAAGAGGAAGAAAGGAAGTTAGGAATCAACACTTTCTACGAGAAATTGCGCTACCTGACAGACGAGAGACTCTACGGCAGCTACATACTAGACAACTATTCCAAAGAAGAGATAGCCAAAGTCGAGGGCTTCATGGTCGAATCGCGCAACCACCTATTTAATTATAGTGGGCTCGACTTGCTGGCCAAGCGCTATCTTATCCGCACTTACGACGGTCGAATTATTGAGCGTGTACAAGAGATGTACATGGGTATAGCCCTCCATCTAGCCATGCCGGAGAAAGAAAATCGCTTGATGTGGGTGGAGAAAATATACCATTTGCTCAGTAAATTGGAAGTGACAATGGCCACCCCCACCCTTTCCAACGCTCGCAAACCTAACCATCAACTCTCCAGTTGTTTCATCGATACAGTCCCCGACAGCCTCACTGGCATTTATCGCAGCATCGACAACTTTGCACAGGTAAGCAAATTTGGTGGCGGTATGGGCATGTACTTCGGCAAAGTAAGGGCTACCGGAGGCAGTATCCGTGGCTTTAAGGGAGTAGCCGGAGGCGTCATCAGATGGATGAAATTGGTCAACGACACCGCTGTGGCAGTAGATCAACTGGGCATGCGACAAGGAGCTGTGGCCGTATATCTGGATGCTTGGCACAAAGATATACCCGAATTCCTGCAGCTACGCACCAATAATGGCGACGACCGCATGAAAGCTCACGACATATTCCCGGCTATCTGCTACCCCGATTTATTCTGGAAAATGGCCGAACAAAGCCTCGACCAAAACTGGTACTTGTTCTGTCCGAACGAGATTTTGCGCGTCAAGGGCTATTCACTCGAAGACTATTACGGCGAAGAATGGGAACGCAGATACCAAGAATGTATAGACGACGCCCGCATCTCACGCCGCATCATCACCATCAAAGACTTGGTAAGGCTTATCCTCCGCTCTGCCGTTGAGACCGGAACTCCCTTCACTTTCAACCGCGACATCGTGAATCGAGCCAATCCCAATTCGCATAAAGGCATCATATACTGCTCTAATCTATGTACCGAGATTGCTCAAAACATGGCTTCCATCGACGAAGTGAGTCGCGAGATACAAACCAAAGACGGTGAAACAGTGGTGGTAACGACAGTCAAACCGGGCGAATTCGTAGTATGCAATCTTGCCAGTCTGTCGCTCGGCCGATTGCCTTTGGAAGATAAAGAAGCTATGTGCGACAAGGTAGCCACCGTCATTCGTGCGCTCGACAACGTCATCGAACTCAACTTCTATCCCGTTCCTTACGCCCAAATCACCAACCATCGCTATCGCAGTATAGGTCTCGGCGTGAGCGGTTACCATCATGCGCTGGCCACTAGAGGCATTAAATGGGAGAGCGACCGCCATCTAGAGTTCATGGACAAAGTGTTTGAAACCATCAACTATGCAGCCATCTCTGCCAGTTCAGACCTAGCCAAGGAGAAAGGGCGGTATCAATACTTCGACGAAAGCGACTGGCAGACAGGGGCATACTTCGACAAACGCGATTACAAATCGGAAGAATGGACGCAACTCCGTCAAAAGGTTGCCGACCAAGGTATGCGCAACGCCTATCTATTAGCCATTGCTCCAACCAGCAGTACAAGCATACTTGCGGGTACGACAGCCGGACTCGACCCCATCATGCAGCGTTTCTTCTTAGAAGAGAAAAAGGGCGCCATGCTTCCACGTGTGGCTCCTGCCCTCTCCGACCGCACATACTGGCTCTATAAAGGTGCCTACCACATCAATCAACAGTGGAGCGTACGGGCATCGGGTATCCGTCAACGCCATATAGACCAAGCCCAGAGCATGAACCTCTATATTACCAACGACTACACCATGCGCCAAGTACTCGACCTCTATCTGCTTGCTTGGAAGAGCGGTGTCAAGACCATTTACTACGTACGCAGCAAGTCGTTGGAGGTTGAAGAGTGCGAGAGCTGTGCCTCATAATCCCACGACCCCATCACCCTATAAACTGAATTGATAAAATAAACGATATGGATAATAATCAGTTACAGCGCAACGCGCTTTTCAATCCACAAGGAGACACCGACCTAAGACTACGCCGTATGATAGGTGGGAACTCTACTAACCTCAACGACTTCAATAATATGCGCTACCCATGGGTAAGCGATTGGTATCGTCAGGCTATGAACAACTTTTGGATTCCGGAAGAAATCAACCTCACACAAGATACCAAAGACTACCCCAACCTGCCTCAAGCAGAGCGCACGGCATACGATAAGATATTGAGTTTTCTCGTGTTTCTCGACTCATTACAGAGCAACAACCTGCCCACCATCAGTGAGTACATCACCGCAAACGAGGTAAATCTCTGTCTACATATACAGACTTTCCAAGAGTGTGTGCACAGCCAAAGCTACAGTTACATGCTGGATACCATCTGTTCGCCCGAAGAACGAAACGACATACTCTATCAGTGGAAGACCGACGAACACTTGTTGAGACGCAACACATTTATCGGCGACTGCTACAACGAGTTCCAAGCCCACCGCGATAAATTCCGTTTGATGAAAGCATGTATGGCCAACTTCATCCTCGAAGGCATCTACTTTTACAGTGGCTTCATGTTTTTCTACAATCTTAGTAGAAACGGTAAGATGTCGGGCTCGGCTCAAGAGATTCGCTACATCAACCGCGACGAGAACACCCATCTATGGCTTTTCCGCAACATCATCGTAGAGTTGAAGCAAGAAGAACCCGATCTCTTCACGTCAGAGAAGATGGCTGTGTACGAGGAAATGATGCGCGAGGGCATCCGACAAGAGATAGCTTGGGGGCAATATGTCATTGGCGATAACGTACAAGGACTCACCCAGCAGATGGTTTCCGACTACATACGCTATCTAGGCAACCTGCGTTGGCACAGTCTGGGATTCGGTTACCTCTTCGAAGATAATCGTTCGGAACCAGCCGATATGCAATGGGTGGCACAATATTCAAACGCCAACAAGGTGAAAACCGACTTCTTCGAGGCCAAAAGTACGGCCTATGCCAAGAGTACGGCACTCATCGATGACTTGTAACAATCTAAAAGGCGAACCCAATGGTTCGCCTTTTATCGTATACCACATCTACTTGACAATAAATCAATTTCTTTATGCCCCGACTGCAAGGTCAAAACAACATCGCTGCATAGCCTAGGCAATGATGCTGAAAAGCCTCAACAGCATCGCTGACAAGCCGTTGCAATTTATCAATAATAGCCTTCCTACCACTGATATTTTCTTGTTTCTAAGTTTTTTTTCGTAACTTTGACGCTATAATTATAAGGAAAACATATTTCTATGGACGACGAGATAAGAGACAACGAACTATCGGAGAATTCGGAAGACACACTTGTTGGGAACACAGGAAACGACTACAAGCCTGCCGACAGGTTTGATGCTTCGGCCGTACATCACCTGAGTGGCATGTACAAGAATTGGTTTCTTGACTATGCTTCTTACGTGATTCTGGAGCGTGCCGTGCCCCATATAGAAGATGGTTTGAAGCCCGTTCAGCGACGTATCTTACACTCTATGAAGCGCATGGACGACGGTCGATACAACAAGGTGGCCAACATCGTGGGACATACCATGCAGTTCCATCCTCATGGAGACGCTTCTATTGCCGACGCATTGGTACAAATGGGACAGAAAGATTTGCTCATCGACACACAAGGGAACTGGGGAAACATCCTCACGGGCGACCGTGCGGCTGCATCACGATATATAGAAGCACGTCTATCGAAGTTTGCTCTCGACGTAGTTTTCAATCCGAAGACTACCGAATGGCAACTCTCTTACGACGGGCGTAACAAAGAACCAATCACTCTACCGGTCAAGTTTCCATTGCTATTAGCGCAAGGTGCCGAGGGTATCGCTGTGGGATTGAGTAGCAAACTGCTGCCACATAACCTCAATGAAATATGCGATGCCGCCATCAATTACCTGCGTGGAGAAGCATTCCAACTCTATCCCGATTTCCCTACCGGTGGCTCTATCGACGTAAGTAAGTACAACGACGGGCAACGTGGTGGGTCCTTGAAAGTAAGAGCCAAGATAGAAAAGCTCGACAGCAAGACACTTGTGATCAAAGAAATACCGTTCAGCAAGACCACCAGCAGCCTCATCGATTCCATTCTGAAAGCTATTGAAAAAGGAAAAATCAAGGCTAAGAAGGTAGACGACAATACTGCTGCCGACGTAGAAATACAAGTACATCTAGCTCCAGGTGTCTCTTCCGACAAGACGATAGATGCACTTTACGCTTTCAGCGATTGCGAAGTGAATATCTCGCCCAACTGTTGTGTCATTGAAGACAACAAGCCTTGCTTCCTCACTGTGAGTGATGTGCTTCGCCACAGTGTAGACTCCACGATGGGATTATTGCGTCGTGAGCTACAGATACGCCGAGACGAGTTGCTCGGCATGCTGTTCTTCGCCTCTTTAGAGAAGATTTTCATAGAGGAACGCATCTACAAAGACAAAGCATTTGAGGAGGCTAAGAACATGGATGCAGCCGTGAAACACATTGACAAGCGGCTGGAGCCTTTCAAACCTACGTTCATTCGCGAGGTGACACACGACGATATCATGCGCTTGATGGAAATAAAAATGCAACGTATCTTGAAGTTCAGCAAGGATAAAGCCGATGAACTGATAGCCAAGATGCAAGGCGAAATCAAGGACATAGAGCACGATTTGGCTCACATGACCGACGTTACCATCAACTGGTTTGACTTTATCAAACAAAAATATGGCAAGCAATATCCACGCAAAACTGAGATTCGTTCGTTCGATACCATTGAAGCTGCCAAAGTAGTAGAGGCCAATGAGAAACTCTATATCAACCGCCAAGAAGGCTTCGTGGGTACAGGTTTGAAGAAAGACGAGTTTGTTTGTAACTGCTCAGATATTGATGATATCATCATATTCTTTAAAGATGGCAAGTATCGCATCACCAAAGTAACCGACAAAATGTTCGTGGGTAAGGGCATTATCCACCTACAAGTGTTCAAACGCAACGACCGACGAACAGTCTACAACGTCGTCTATCGCGACGGAAAGAAGGGATATTACTACATCAAACGGTTCAACGTGTTGGGCGTAACGCGCGATCGAGAGTACGATTTAACTGCCGGTACACCGGGATCTAAGGTTATGTACATGACAGCCAACCCCAACGGAGAGGCCGAAGTAATAAAGATTACACTCGAACCGAACGAGAAGAAGGTGCGTACACGCCTGTTCCGAGAGAAAGATTTTGCCGAAGTGAAGATTAAGGGACGTGCATCTCGCGGTAATCTCTTGGTGAAAGAAGAAGTTCATCGCATCGGTTTGAAGAATCGCGGACACTCTACTTTGGGTGGTCGCAAGGTATGGTTCGACCCCGATGTAAACCGTATTAACTACGACGAGCACGGACGTTTCCTCGGCGAATTCAACGATGACGACAGCATTCTCGTCGTTCTTGACAACGGAGAATACTATATTACCGACTTCGATGCAAACAATCACTACGAAGACAACATTCGTATCATCGAGAAATATGTGCCGGAGAAGGTGTGGACAGCGGTGGTCTTCGATGCCGACAATCAGAATTATCCATATCTGAAACGCTTCATGCTCGAAGCAACAAAGCGCAGACAGACTTATCTAGGAGAAAATCCGGAGTCTAAAGAAGTGTTGCTTACCGACACGGTATACCCTCGTATACAAGTCAACTTCGGTGGTGCCGACGGCTCACGTGCCCCACTTGAAATAGACGCAGAGCAGTTTGTAGGCGTCAAAGGATTCAAGGCCAAGGGCAAACGTATTACCACTTGGCAGGTGGAAGAGATTCAAGAGTTGGAGCCAACGCGCTTCCCAGAACCTCAAAACACTGAATCTCAAGATACCAATGAGGAAGAAGAGGAAGACGAAGACCTTGATCCTGATGCAGGAAAAAGCGAACAACAGGTGAGAGATGAGATTACCGGACAGTTGAGTTTGTTCGATGATGTGGATGTATAGCAAGCTATCCCAACCGGTCAAGAAGGTTGTTTTGTGCTTAATCAGTGGCCTATGGACCATCGGAATGCAAGCACAAAGCGATACCATGAAGGTTTTAAATGCCTTCATGGTGGGCGTAGGTACGACCAATCTATTAGACACCTATCTCTCTCCAGAGAAGTATCGAGGCACCGAACTACGCCTGATGTGGCAGTCGGTATGCGAACCTAACTATAGTAAATGGTCGCGCGAGATTACCATACAAGGCGATGTGGCGTTCGCAGGAAATCGCGCCGGCAACGGAACTGAGATGGCTGGCATGTGCAACTTCTGCTATGCGTGGCATTACAATTGGCATTTTGCCAATCATAAATTAAACCTCAAACTCGGCGGAATGGCTGATACCAACGTGGGATTTATTTATAATAACCGCAACGGAAACAATCCGGCACAAGCCCGTGTCTACATCAATTTGCAGCCATCAGCCGTCGCCAGCTACCAGTTTATACTGCATGGACGCCCCACTTTCGTACGTTATGAAGTGGCAGTACCGCTCGTTGGCCTCATGTTTAGTCCCGCTTACGGACAAGCTTATTACGAGATATTCTCGGAGGGGAACTACGATCATAACATCGTGCCGACTACAACGGTCTCTACTCCATCCTTGCGACAGATGCTGACACTCGATTATAAACTTGGCAGAACGACCATACGAGCCGGTTATTTAGGCGATTTCCAGCAGTCGTATGTGAACAATTTGAAGACACACATTTATACCCACGCCCTCATTGTGGGCTTTGTCAAACGTTTCTCTTTTGCAAAGAAATGAAGAATCCACACCCTTTCATATCGCTTCTGACCGCCTGTTTGTGCATGATATTTTGTTTTTCATCATGCGTAGACGAAGAAGAATTTGCCCAAACTCCGCAAGGTAATTTCGAAGCATTGTGGAAAATCATGGATGAGCACTACTGTTTCTTCTCTTATAAAAAGGTAGATTGGAACGAAGTACACGCACGCTATGCGCCACAGATAGACAACAACATGTCGCAAACACAACTGTTTGAGGTATTGGCCAACATGTTATCGGAGTTGAAAGACGGTCATGTGAATCTATTTACAGCGTTCGATCTGGCACGCAATTGGAGCTGGCATGAAGATTATCCGAAAAACTTCAGCGACTCATTGCTGTCCATCTATTTGGGGAAAGACTATAAGATTTCAAACGGAATGAGCTATCGCGTGCTCAACGATAACGTAGGTTACGTGCGTTGTTCCACCTTTAATCGCGATTTCGGAAGCGGAAATCTCGACAATATATTGTCGGCATTGGTAACTTGCCGAGGCCTCATTGTAGACATAAGAAACAATGGCGGAGGCATGATGACGAGTGCTAAGGAGTTGGCTGCACGCTTCACCAACGAGCAAATACTCGTCGGTTATATGCATCATAAGACTGGTCCGGGACACAACGACTTCTCGCCGATGACGGAACAGACTCTCTCTCCAAGCAAAGGAGTGAGATGGCAAAAACCCGTAGTGGTGCTGACAAACCGTTCGGTGTATAGTGCTGCCAACGAGTTTGTGAAGTATATGAAGTGCTGTCCGAACGTCGTGGTGGTGGGAGACCGCACAGGTGGTGGTGCCGGATTGCCTTTCTCCAGTGAGCTACCCAATGGTTGGGGCGTACGATTCAGTGCTTGTCCCATGTACGATAAGGATAAAAAAGACACAGAGTTTGGTATCGAACCAGACCATACGGTACACCAATCGACGGCGGATTTCGCACGTGGACGTGATACGCTCATTGAGTATGCCCGACAATTATTGGCAAAATAATTTCGTAGGAAATTGCAGTTTCTAAATATAAATATGTATCTTTGCACTCGCAAATGCGCTTGTGGCGGAATTGGTAGACGCGCTAGACTTAGGATCTAGTAGTTCACGCTGTGTAGGTTCGAGTCCTATCAGGCGCACGAAAGGTAAAAGCCGAATACTCAACTGAGTATTCGGCTTTTATCGTTTCTACAGTATGTCTCGCTCCCCCATCCCTTTCAGTGTACCAAGGGTGGCCGATTTCGATTCACATATTTTATGCTCTACACCATATATTATATGTAGAATTATGCGTATATTTGGCATACGACTCGGAAAGAAGAATAAACCAACAATAAAACCTCATTACAAGTTCATCATGAAAATAACACTACGAAGCCTCATCATCGCCACATTACTAGCAGTATCAACCCTCACCATGAGCGCACATAAAGTCATTGCGCACCGTGGACATTGGAAAATGGAAGGCGCAGCACAGAACTCTCGTGAATCATTACAGAATGCTCTGGACTTGCAAATTTATGGGTCGGAAACCGATATTTGGCTCACTGCCGATGGACATTTGATGGTAAACCATGACCCTACGTTCAAAGGAGTAAACATACAACAAGCTACTTACAAGGAATGCAAAGCTCTCGTGCTTGACAACGGCGAGCACATGCCACAACTCAAAGACTTCCTCAAAATGCTCAAAAAGAGCAAAAGTCCCACTAAACTCATCATCGAAATCAAGTCGCACGCCACCCTCGAACGAAACAGAGAGGCCGCTCGGAAGACTTTGCAAGAAGTAATGAAATATGGTATGGCCGACAGAGTGGAATATATCTCGTTCAACATGGACGTATGCAAGGAACTCATACGATTAGACAGTCATGCTAAAGTAGCCTATCTGCGTGGAAACGTCTCGCCCGAAGAGTTACACAAACTCCGCTTCACAGGTCTTGATTATCATTATAGCGCATTCCGACAACATCCGGAATGGATACGCCAAGCCCATGAATTAGGCTTGACCGTCAATGCTTGGACCGTAGACGAACCTGCCACCATTCAAGAGATGAGCGAGGCAGGTGTCGACTTCATCACCACCAATAATCCGATTGAAGCCATGCAAGGGGCACAATAATCCAAATGAAGTAGCCACCTTACTTCCACATGCACTTCACTTAATCCGTCGAAGATGTAAATATCTGATTTTAAGCACTTTATCATCACTTTACTGCAAAGCCGAGGCAGTATTGCTGTTCGGCTCATGCAGCACTGCTGCCACGCCCTTGCAACAACTTAAAACAGGCTCTTTTTGATATGTAAACAAACGACAAATACATATCAAACAACACAAATAAGTATTTCCTTACAAAGTTTTCTGCTTCCTAGAAAAGAAACATCCAAGATAGAATAGTCCTTATTTGACAGTTCTAAATAGATTACATCTAAATATGTAACATTTTAAACCAAACACTTGAATGGTATTATAATTTATGAGTATATTTAAATATTTATTAAACTTCACATCTTTTATCATAAAATCTCTATAATATATGCTGGAGAAAATTATCCATTTCAGCTTGAGATACAAGTTAATAGTCATCCTTTTCACACTGACTATCGCCGGTTTCGGAGTCTATTCAATTGTCAATATTCCTGTGGGAGCCATACCCGATATTACCAATAACCAAGTACAGGTAATTACAACATCGGGAAATCTATCTACACAAGAAATCGAACAGTTCATTACTGCTCCAGTAGAACTGGAAATGGCAAACCTTCCGGGAGTAAAGGAAATCCGGTCTGTATCAAAGTTTGGCCTATCGGTCGTTACCATTGTTTTTGGTGAGAATATGGGGAACCTATCTACCGAGACAGCTCATCGCAGAGAAGATAAAATCTGCTTCGACTAATATTCCCGAAGGTTTCGGTACACCGGAAATGGGTCCCATCACTACCGGACTGGGCGAAATCTATCAATATACACTTGATGTAAAGCTCGGATACGAGCACCGTTACACACCAATGGAACTACGTACCATACAAGATTGGATTGTGCGTCGCCAGCTATCCGGTATCAAAGGAGTGGTAGAAGTGAACAGCTGGGGTGGCTATCTCAAACAATATGAAGTAGCCATACAACCCGAACGTCTACAAGTACTAGGTATTACACTGATGGATATCTTTAATGCGCTTCAAGGTAATAAAGCTATGCCTTATCCTCAATAAAACAGAACCTATTTTGGCTAAGTCGGTTGATGTATAGGGCGGTAAGTCAGCAAACTATTCGCTACAATCCTTTTGAGGATGCAAAGTATGAGCGAGTAGAGCGGAAGATTCGCTGTTTGGGTAAGACAGATGTTGCTCGTATTTTGGCTATGCCCTTTCAAAACAAGGAAGCAGAGTTTGTGCGGAGGATATTCCTTTTCTCAGTATTCACAGGCTTGGCTTTTGCCGATGTGAGCAAGTTGCGGTATTGTGATATTGAAACAAACAATGCAGGGATACGTTATATCCGTCAGTATAGAAAAAAGACCGATGTAGAGAGCATTACGCCACTGCACCCGATAGCCGAACAGATACTCTCACTTTACCCAGCAAAAGACAAGAAAGAAGCCAGCCCCATCTTTGCAACACCGCTGAGTAGAATACAGATAGGTATGCACCTCAAGGCTATTGGCTTGGCTTGTGGTATTCGACAGCCACTTTCCTTTCATGTCGGTCGCCATTCATTCGGCACGCTGACATTGGAGGCAGGAGTGCCGATTGAGAGTATCGCCAAAATGATGGGACATGCTTCCATTGCGAGTACACAGATTTATGCTCAAATAACGGATAGCAAGATTTCAAGGGATATGGACAGGTTGATAGAGAGCTATGCCAGATAATAATAAAGCGAAGAAAGTTTTTTGTCTCTTTCTTCGCTTTATCTTGTTTATAACTTTATCAATGATGACTATGCCCTATTTTATCCATAAATGTGATTGCCAATGCGGAAACAACAAATACAAGATGAATAGCTATCTGTATAGCGGTGCGATGTGCGTCTATATTAGGAGAAACAAAACTCTCTAACAAATGAACAGCAGATATACTAATGAGTGAAATCATCAGTTTGTGCTTTAAAGTGTTAGGATTTATCATGCCAAGATAGTTGAATTGACTATTATCTTTATCTTTTTCAACTATTTCCAATCTACTAACAAAGGACCAATAACCACCAATTATACATACAATTATCAAGTTAAGCACCATTGAAACATCTACTACTCCAATAGCTAACATAAGCATGCTTTCTTCTGTAAACATCTCTATCTCAACGAGATTGCATACAACTTCTTTGCAGAATACATAAGAATACATGGCCATTACTATACACATCCCAAGATATACTGGAACTTGAAGCCATCGACTTTGGAATATACTCCATTCTATAGCTTTTTCTAATTTATTACTCATTACATTAACGTTTAAAGAATTTCCATTAAGTAATCAATTATCTTTGTGTGGCGCTGACGAATTTTATCCTTGTCCCAAACTTGGTCTTGCTCCGTCATTCTCTGAACCTCTAATTGTTGTTGCAGATGTGTATAACTATCACGCTTTATTTGAAATCTACCATTGCTTAGCGAGATATTATGACTACCTGACAACAGTAAGTAATTGCCCAAGCACTCCAAGTCGTGGTTGTAAAAGTCCTCGTCATATTGGCAATACCCATTATCTGCTTCTTGGTTTTCAGTCTGAGGGGCGATATGTTCAAGATGTGGTTGGTCAATGTCATCAAATCTCAATGGCTTATACCCTGCTTTTCCGCATAGAATGAGATGATTTTCATATTTCCACAATAGTATCTTGGCTGTATTGTGGTTCATCCCCATATTTAGAGTGCGTAATAATTCGTCATTATTCCAATAGCCCCACCAATCATTTCGATTCTTCATCCACTGAATATGATTGACTACGGACACCGCACTATTATCCATCTTCTGAAAACATTCATTTAAGCGCCACACAAGATTAGCTCTTGTGCCAATAATTCGGTCGCGAAGGAATATTTGCTCCAATGCCTTTGCCAATTTATTCATATCCTTTTGGGGCATTTCTTTTAGCAACGCTTTAATAACGAATGGGAACATTATACCTCGATCTGAAGAAACCAATAGTGCATGGAAAGTGATATTTCTCTTTTCTTCTTCTAAGAAGTTGCTTATTTGGCTGAAACAGGATGCTAATTGTAACGTAAAATCCCTTATGAATGATATACAACTATCGGCTTTGCCTAATTCCTTTCCTACAAAAGTGATAGAGTTTATATCATCTAATGAATTGCGATAAACTTTTATAGTGTAATTCAATACATTATCCTCATCTATATTGCCCTCTATCTTAGAAATAGACTTATAGATGTGTTCAAACCGCTCTGTAATTTCAGATAATATGTATTGTTTGTCCTCGATAGGCGCATACAGATGTATGTTATACATAAACTGTGCTTTGATAATTTCCAAGTTTGTAGGCTTCTTGCCACGATTATTTTGGAAAATAAACATTTGCACGCAGAGTCAACCAGCAAGTGCAAAATTATAAAACGTATTTGAAGAATTCACACTTTGGAGGTAACTATTCAGCGACACCTTGCACCTTAATCCACGTTTGAAATAAACAGGAAAAGACCTATTAAAAGACAAAACAA